>JAEWHY010000428.1 GCA_023387555.1 Pseudomonadota bacterium | reverse complement strand
GCGCGGAAGTCGTGCGCATGCTGCGCGTGCTGCTCGGCGCCACCGATTTCCGCCGCGGCATGGACCTGTATTTCGACCGTCATGACGGCGAGGCGGCGACGGTCGAGCAATTCGTGCGCTGCTTCGCCGAAGTGTCGGGTCGCGACCTGTCGCAATTCATGCTCTGGTATTCCCAGGCCGGAACGCCGGAGGTGGTCGCGGACGGTCAATATGATGCGGCCGTCGGGACCTACACCCTCAACCTTGCGCAGTCGCTGGCGCCGACACCCGGCCAGCCGGTGAAGCAGCCCATGGTGATCCCGCTCAAGGTCGGGCTGGTCGGCGCGGATGGCGCGGATTATCCCCTCCGGGTCGATGGCAAGCCCGCCTCCGACGTGATCACGCTGACCGAGCCGGCCCAGACCATCGTGTTCCAGGGCATCGCCGAGCGTCCGGTGCTGTCGATCAACCGAGAATTCTCCGCCCCGGTGAAACTCACTGCCAATCTGTCGGCCGACGATCTGCGGCGGCTTGCCGCCTGTGACGCGGACGCCTTCAATCGCTGGCAGGCGGTTCAGACACTGGCGACCCGGCTGCTCCTGAAGAATGTCGGGCTGCTGCGCGCCGGCCAGCCGCCGGTTTCGGATGACGGCCTGATCGCGGCGCTCGCGGCGATCCTTGGCGACACGCGGCTGGAGCCTGCCTTCGTGGCGCTGGCGCTCGGCATGCCGACCGAAGCCGACATCGCCCGCGAAGTCGGACGTGACGTCGATCCGGATGCCAATTTCGCCGCCCGCGCGCGGTTGCGCTCGGTCATCGGCGACTCGCTCGGGGCCGCGCTTGCGGCGACCTATGACCGGCTGACGAGCACGGCGCCCTACAACCCCGATGCGGCAAGCGCGGGCAGCCGCGCATTGCGCAACAGCGCCCTCGATCTCATGGCCGCGACCGGACAGAGTGCGGCGATCGCCCGCGCGATGGCGCAATATCGCAGCGCCGACAACATGACGGACCGCATGACCGCGCTGGCGACGCTGTCGCTGCATGACCGGCCGGAACGGACCGAAGCCCTGCAGGATTTCTATCAACGCTACGAGAAGGACCCGCTGGTCATCGACAAATGGCTCGGGCTGCAGGCCATGATCCCCGAAACCGGCGCCCTCGAACGGGTCCGGACGCTGACCGCGCATCCGGCGTTTTCGATGAACAACCCGAACCGCGTCCGCGCGCTGATCGGCTCTTTCGCGCACGGCAATCCGACGCAGTTCAACCGTCCCGACGGCGCCGGCTACGACTTCGTCGCCGACACCGTGATCGCGCTCGACGCCAAGAACCCGCAGGTCGCGTCCCGGCTTGCGACTGCCTTCCGGTCCTGGCGCGCGCTTGAAAGCGGCCGGCGTGCAAAGGCGGAAGCGGCGCTGCAGCGCATAGGGGCAACATCGACGCTGTCGGCGGATGTGAGCGACATCGTCAAGCGCGCGCTCGCGCCTGCCTGAAGTCGTATCGCCGACGCCCGGACTCGCGCTGCGCGAATCCGGGCGGCGGCGACAGGTCGTTAGTACTTTTTTTACATTCTTGACTCTGCCGACTCTCGACAAATCAGCCTGCATCGATTCTTATGATCGTCGATTCGGGACGAGATGCGGCTCATCCTCCCGATCAGGGTTGCACGGGGCGATCAATCCGATACGGGGGCATTTCCATGGCGCGCGCGGAAGCAGCGCACGCGTCGGCGCGTTCCGATTCCATCAAGGGATTGGCACAGTCGATCGCGAAGCCGGCTTACAGACGGCTGCTGACGGCCGAGCCCACGCTGCGACGCGCGGTTCCTGCCCTGATCATCGCCTTCCTGGTCACGATCGCGATCGGCGCCTTCGTGCAGATTCTGGATCACCGCCGCAGCGCGCTGGCTGACGCATCGAACGACCTCGAAACGATTGCCGAGGTGCTGGTGCAGCGCCTGGAGCGCACGCTCAATGGCGACCGCGCCACGGTCTGGCGGCGGGTTCAGACCGATCTCGACATCGCTCGCACGCCGCGCACCACCGCGGGCGGCCGGCAGATCCTGGTCAGCAATCCCGAAGGCATGATCATCGCCGCGGCGCCGCATATTGCCGGCGTCACCGGGCGGCGCCTCACCGAACTGCTGGGCGATGATCCGCACGCCGTCTACGGCACCGCCGGCAGCGTCGCCACCATCCGGCTCGCCGATGGCAAGAGCGCGCTTGCGGCCATTCGCACGCTGGAGGAGCCGCTCGGCCAGATCGCCGTCTACCAGCGCCGCGGCGATGCCCTCGCCGCCTGGCGATCCGACACCGCGCTGACCGTGACGCTGTCGGCGACCACCGGCTTCGTGCTCCTCATCCTCGGCTTCGCCTTCCACTGGCAGGCGACGCGGGCCCGCGAAGCCGACGTCATCTATGACACGGTCCGCAGCCGCATCGATACCGCGCTCAACCGCGGCCGCTGCGGATTGTGGGACTGGGATCTCGCGCGCGGACGCATCTTCTGGTCACACTCGATGTTCGCCATTCTCGGGCTCGATCCGCGCGACGACCTGATGACCTTCGGCGAGATCAACAAATACGTCCACCCCGACGACGTCGACCTCTACGATCTGGCGACGCAGGTCGCGGACTCGCGCCTCAATGCCATCGACCACGATTTCCGCATGCTTCATGCGAACGGCCGCTGGGTCTGGCTGCGGGTGCGCTGCGAGGTGGTCCGGCAGCCCGGCGAAGCCGGTCTGCATCTCATCGGCATCGCCGTCGATGTGACGGAACAAAAGACGCTGATCGAGCGCACCACCGCCGCCGACATGCGGCTGCGCGACGCCATCGAGACCATCCCCGAAGCCTTCGTGCTGTGGGATTCCGACAATCGCCTGGTGCTGTGCAATTCCAACTTCCAGGAACTGCACAAGCTGTCCGACGATCTCGTCACGCCCGGCACGACCTATGAGGCCGTGCTCGCGGCCGGCCGTGAAAATCTGCGGCTCGGCAATGTGTCCCTGGTCGGGCCGGACCAACCCGGCGCGCGATCGTTCGAGGTGCAACTCGACGACGGTCACTGGCTGTTCAGCGAACGACGGACCAAGGACGGCGGCTACGTCTCCATCGGCACCAATATTTCCAGCCTGAAGCAGCAGGAGCGCAGGCTCAAGAGCAGCGAGACCCGGCTGCTGGCAACGGTCGAGGACCTGCGCCAGTCCAAGCAGCAGCTTCAGGACCTCGCCGAGAAATACGCCGTCGAGAAAACCCGGGCCGAGGACGCCAACCAGACCAAGTCGAAGTTCCTGGCCAATATGAGCCACGAACTCCGCACGCCGCTCAACGCCATCATCGGCTTCTCCGAGATCATGGAGAAAGGCATGTTCGGCAAGCTCGGGGTCGACAAGTACCACGAGTATTGCCGCGACATTCACCAGAGCGGCCAGTACCTGCTCGATGTGATCAACGACGTGCTCGACATGTCGAAGATCGAGGCCGGGCGCATGAAGCTCGAGCCCGAGCATGTGGTGCTAAACGACATCCTGTCGGACTCGCTGCGCGTGGTGTCGACCCGGGCGGAAGAGAAGAACGTGGCCTTGTCATCGCGCATCGCGCCGCCCGACATCGCGCTTCGCGCCGACCGCCGCGCGCTGAAGCAGATCGCCCTGAACCTGTTGTCGAATGCCGTGAAATTCACCGGCCCCGGCGGTCGGGTGGCGGTGCGCGGGCGTCATGCCGGCGGCTGCGTCTGCATCACCATCAGCGACACCGGCATCGGCATTCCCAAGGATGCGCTGGAACGGCTCGGCCGTCCGTTCGAGCAGGTCGAAAGCCAGCTCACCAAGGTCCATCACGGTTCGGGGCTCGGCCTTGCCATTGCCAAGTCGCTGGTGACTTTGCATGGCGGAAATATGCGGATCCGCTCGACCCTTGGTCGCGGCACCACGGTGATGGTGCGCCTGCCGGTCGCCGGCCCGCGTGCCGAAGCGACGGCGGCTTAACTTCAAGTCGGTTAACTTGGAGTCCTTGCATTGCCGCGTTCTCGCGAACCGGTGCCCACTTCGCTCAGAAACGCTCTAATCCCCCGGCCCGAGCAGCAGCTCAAAGCGCTGGCGCACCTTGGCCTGCGTCTCGGTGAGATGCGCATCCAGCGTAGCAAAATCCGGCACGTCGGCTGCGCGGGCGAGCAGCCGCATCAGTCCCGGATCGGTCTTCTTCGGATCGAACGGGCCGGACAGGCACAGCCGCAGGATCTGGCTGAGATTTTGATAGAGCTGGACCGCCGGCCGCAGCACCTCGGAATCTTCCGCCGATATCAGGCCGAGCCGCGCCGCGCGTTCCAGCGCGCGCGCGGTCGACGGATCAAGAATGTCCGGATGCTCTGCGGCGTGAACGAGTTGCAGATATTGCGCGATGAACTCGATGTCGGTGAGCCCGCCCGCGGCGTATTTCAGGTCCCAGCGGTCGGCCTCGCCCTTCTCGGTCGCGATCGCCATCCGCATTTCATAGGCATCGCCCGCAATCACCCGCGCATCGCGCGGCTGCGCCAGCACCGAACGGATCAGACCTTCGACCTGTTCGCGGAAATCCGGCGAGGCTGACACCACGCGCGCGCGCGTCAGCGCCATATGCTCCCAGGTCCAGGCCTCGCTCGTCTGATAGTCGCGAAAGGAATCGAACTTGGTCGCGACCGGCCCGGACCGGCCGGACGGGCGCAGCCGCATGTCGACATGATAGAGCGCGCCGTAATTGGTCTGTGCCGTCAGCGCCGACACCAGCCGCTTGGTCAGCCGCGCGAAATATTGCGCGCCGTAGAGCGGCCGTTCGCCGTCGGATTCCGGATTCTCCTCGTCGAACTCATAGACAAGGATCAGGTCGAGATCGGAGCTTGCGGTCATCTCGCGACCGCCGAGCTTGCCGAGCGCCAGCAGCGCGGTCTTCTGTCCGCGCACGCGGCCATGCGCCGAAGCGAACAGATCCTCGATCTGGCGGTGCAGCGCGCGGATGATGACATCGGCGAGTCGCGCGAAGGCCTCGCCAGCCTGTTCCGCCGACACCGTCCCGGACAGGATGCGCACGCCGATCAGGAACATGTGCTCCTGTCCGAACAGCCGCAGCCGGTCGAGCATGTCCTCATAGGACACCGACTGATCGAGCGAGCGCGCAAGCTCGCTGCCGAGCTTGTCGGCGTTGGGCAGCGCACCGAAGAACGCCGGGTCGATCAGCGCGTCCATGACCTGCGGCTGATGCGCGAGAATGTCGGCCAGCCGCGGCGCGGTGCCGAGCATCAGCGCCACCAGCGCCAGAAGATCGTGGTTTTGCAGCAGCAGCGAGATCAGCCGCGCGCCGCCCGCCGCATGCAGGCCGACGAGGAAGCGGTCGAACGCGAGCACCGCCTGTTCGCGATTTTCGCTGCGGGCGAGATGTTCGATCAGATGCGGCACCAGCAGCCGCAGCTGAGAACGGGCGAATTCGCTGCGCAGCGCCACGTATTTTCCGCTCAGCCAGCCGCGCACGAGGCCCGAGATTTCCAGCGGATTGCGAAAGCCCATGGCGGCAAGCCGGTCGAGCGTATCGCGATGGTCTTCGTCGGCGGGAAATTGCAGCGCGGTTTCCGGCGCCGGCACCGCCGGCTCGAACAGCCGCGAATAATGCTGCTGCACATTGCGCAGATGCAGCAGCAGCACATCGGAGAAGGACTGGATGTCCGGGTAGCCAAGGAAGCGCGCGAAGTTCAGGAGTTCGGCCTCGTCGGACGGCAAGGTGTGGGTCTGCTCATCCGCCACCATCTGGAGGCGGTGCTCGACCCGCCGCAGGAAGAGATAGGCGGCATCGAGTTCACGTTCGGCAAGTCCGTCGACCCACTGCCCGTCCGCCAGGCGCGCGAGCGTCGTCAGCGTGCGCAAGTCGCGCAATTCCGGGTGGCGGCCGCCCGCGATCAATTGCTGGGTCTGGACGAAAAACTCGATCTCGCGGATACCGCCGCGGCCAAGCTTGATGTTATGTCCGGCGACGGCGATTTCGCCGTGTCCGCGATAGGCATGGATCTGCCGCTTCATCGCGTGGATGTCGGCGAGTGCGGCGAAATCCATGTATTTGCGCCAGACGAAGGGCGACAGGGCCTTCAGCAGCGTCTCGCCCGCCGCGATATCGCCGGCGCAGGGACGCGCCTTGATCATCGCCGAGCGTTCCCAGTTCTGGCCGCGATGTTCGTAGTAATCCAGCGCCGCGGGAACCGAGATCGCCACCTGGGTGGAGG
>JAEWHY010000408.1 GCA_023387555.1 Pseudomonadota bacterium | reverse complement strand
GTCCTTGATCAGCGGCAGCGTGGTCGCCGTCAGTTGCACGCTGAAATCGGAGCGGTCCGCCACCACGTCCGTCACCGCATCGGCCATCTCGGCGACACCAACGACGCCACCATCATCGGCGCGCTGGCCGCAACCGAAATGGCATTGGCGCTGGCCGGCGTTCCGCACAAGAAGGGCGGCGTCCAGGCGGCGATGGATTATCTCATCACCGCGCATGCCGCGCCGGCCCGGATCGCGGCGGAGTGATCTCTTCCCTCTCCCCGCATGCGGGGAGAGGGTGGCAAGCATCCGAAGGATGCGAGCCGGGTGAGGGGCCGGCGTCGGCGCCCTCGAAAACTCCCCCTCACCCGCCTTGCGCGCTCCGCCCGCAAGGCGACCTCTCCCCGCGAGCGGGGAGAGGTGAAGCACCCGAAATTCAATTCGGCTGGATCTTCGCCGCCCTCGCCAGCGCCACGGTCGCATTCACGTCGTCGTGGAAGAACTTCGTGAACTCGGCCTGGCTGCCCGGCATCGGCTGCACGCCGAGCGCCGTGAACCGCGCCTGCACCCCCGGCGCCTCGATCGCCTTCGCGATCTCCCTGTGCAGCCTCTCGACGATCGCCGCCGGCGTATTCGCCGGCACATAGACCCCCGTATAGAACGGATAGACCGATTCCGGCGGCAGCCCGAGTTCGATCGTGGTCGGCGTATCCGGCAGTGATGGAATGCGCTGGTACGCGCTGACGGCGAGCGGCACCAGCTTGCCGTCCTTGATCAGCGGCAGCGTGGTCGCCGTCAGTTGCACGCTGAAATCGGAGCGGTCGGCGACCACGTCCGTGACGGCATCGGCCGCGCCCTTGAACGGCACATGCTGCGCCTCGAAGCCCGCGGCGGTGCGCAGCCGCTCGGCCCCGAAATGCGACGCCGACCCGACCCCCACCGAGGAATAATTCAGCGAGCCCGGCTTCGCCTTGCCGGCATCGATCATGTCCTTCAGCGTCCTGTAGCCCTTGCCCGGCGAGGTCACGACCACCAGCGGCTGCTGGCCAAGCGACGTCACCGGGATGAAGTCCTTGAAGGTGTCGTAGGGCAGCTTCGCATGCATCGCATGCGCGGTGTTGAGCGCGCCATAGATCAGGATGGTGTAGCCATCGGGCGCCGCTTTCGCGACCGCATTGGCACCGATGGTCCCGCCGGCGCCCGGCCGGTTCTCGACCACGACCGGGTGGCCAAGCTGCCTGCCCACCTGGTCCATGACCACGCGCGCGATGATATCGCTGGCGCTGCCGGCGCCGAGCGGCACCACCGCGGTGATCTGCTTTGTCGGCCAGTCCTGCGCGACCGAAGCGCCCGCGGATACGAACAACGCTAATGCGGCGGCAAGCGACGCGCGCCAAACGGATCGGATCATCATCGCGATCATCCCTGGTTTTTTCCTCGGTGCTTCCGGCTTGTGGCGCCGGCGCATGGCTTGTGGCCATGTCGTTATGCGAGGCAGGGTAGCATGCCGGGTGCCGCGGTCACACCGGTATAGAAACGTGGACGCGCCACAGCTTTACCTCCCCCTGAAAGGGGGAGGTCGCTCGACTGAGCGAAGCGAAGGAGGCGGGTGGGGGTCATCGCTCCGGAAGAACAGACCCCCTCCCCGACCCTCCCCCTTTCAGGGGGAGGGAGCACAACGCATTCGCTGCAAGTGCTGCGATCAATACGTCTCGACGTGATAGCGGCCCTGCGCACGCATGTCAGTGCGAAGCGTTGCCCAGTCGATGCCGGAGCCGCGGCAGATATCGGCCAGCGCCTCATCGACCCCGGCCTCCATGCCTTTCAGGCCGCAGATATAGATGTGCGTCTTTTCATGCTTCAGAAAGATCGACACCTCATCCGCGGTCGCGCGCATGCGATCCTGCACATAGGTCTTCGGTTCGCCCGGCACGCGTGAATAGGCGAAGTGCTTGCGCAAGAGGCCATCCGGCACTTTCTGCAGCGGGCCGAAATACGGCAGTTCTTCCGGCCGCCGCGCGCCGAAAAAGATCATCATGCGGCCCGGCGCATCGCGCATGGTGCGCCGCCTGCGCTCGGTGAAGCCGCGGAACGGGGCGGAGCCGGTGCCGGTGCAGATCATGATGATGTTGGCGGACGGATCGTCCGGCATCAGGAAGGTGGCGCCGAACGGGCCGGTGACCTGCACCCGGTCGCCCTTCTTCAGATCGCACAGATAGTTCGAGCACAGCCCTTGCGGCTCGCGCTTCACAGTGAGCGCGAGATTATTGGTCTTGGGCCGTTCGCCATCGCGAGAACTTGCAACCGAATACAGCCGGATGACATGCGGCTTGCCGTTGGCATCGGTCCCCGGCGGAACGATGCCGATGCTTTGGCCCTCGAGCACGGGGAATGACGCATCGCCGAAGTCGAGGATGATGTGCCGGACATCGTTGTCGGCATCGGGATCGGTGAGCCGGAAATTGCCGGTCACCGTTGCGACCGCCGGCCGGCTGCGATTGTAGAGATTGATCGTGGGCTTGCTGGCCGATTTCGGCGCAACGCTCTTGCCGCCGTTGCCGGCATGCGCTTCCGCGATCAGCTTCGCGGCTTCGTCGTCGTCCGCCTCGCCGGCGCCCGCGGTCGCCGCGATGTCTTCCTGCGCCGGCAGTTCCTCCCAGCTGAATTGTTCCTCCAGCGAGTAGGATTGCGCGACGATCCGCCAGTTGTCGATCGAGCCGGTCGGGCACGGCGAGATGCAGTCGAGGCAAAAATTGCACTTCGTGGCGTCGACGACATAATTGTTGTCGTCATGCGTGATCGCATCGACCGGACAGGTCTCCTCGCAGGTGTTGCAGCGGATGCAGATCTCGGGATCGATCAGATGCTGCTTGTGCGCAGATGGGGCGGTTGTTGCGTCCATGTTGAGTATCATGTCCCGGACGCGGTGCAGCGCGCAGCGGTGCACCGCAGAGCCGGGACCCATCTTATGTTTTGCCTGGGTCCCGGTTCAGCAGCGCATCACTTCGTGCTGCGCTGCGCCCGGGACACGAGGCTGAACCTCCCCCCTCGAGGGGGAGGTGAGCTACGCCGCGATCTTCACGTATTCGAAGTCGCCCGGCTTGTTGTCGATGCCGACCTTCGGCGGCGCAATCCAGCCGGCGAACTTGCCCGGCTCGGACACCGGCTTCATCAGCGCTTCGATGAAATCGCCGTCCGCCTTCGACGGCAGCCACTGATCGCGCATCTTCGCCCAGTCCGCGTCGGTCAGGACGATGCCGCTCGGCGACGCATGCGTGTTCTTGAACTCGCCGACCTGGCGGTGGAACGCCACATGCGGCAGCTCGAGCCGGAAGTTCACGCCGGTCTTCTCGATCACCTTGTTCCAGCGCTCGACGCCCTTCGCGCAGTCGGCGGTGTAGTCGTCACGCAGCCGCATGTTGAGCGCAGTCAGCGCCGGCTCGTCGACCAGCTTGATCTGGCCGTCGACCATCTTCAGCACCGGATAGGTGTCGTTGGTCAGGCGATGATCGTCCTGGATGCGAGTCTCCTGGTAACGGCCCTTGATGCCGCTGTTGTAGGCGTTCGCGGCATTGGTCGAGACCTCGGAACCGAACAGGTCGAGCGACAGCGAATAGTGCAAATTCAGCTTCTTCTGGATGGTCGGAAGATCGATGACGCCGAGCTTGCGAACCTTCTCGATCTCGTTCGGATCCTCGATGCCGGCTTCCTTCATCGCCTCGCAGGTGCGCTGCACGGTACGCGAGATGCCGGTCTCGCCGACGAACATGTGATGCGCTTCCTCGGTCAGCATGAAGCGGCAGGTGCGCGACA
>JAEWHY010000373.1 GCA_023387555.1 Pseudomonadota bacterium | reverse complement strand
GTTTTGGGTGGTTCCAGGACAATTCGAGTGCGGGCACTGCCAGGATCACCAACAACGGCTTGCTGCAGTTCACTGACAATGCGAGTGCCGCCAGTTCCTCGGTCACCAACCATTTCGGACTGGGCTTCGTCGGCAACAGCACGGCCGGCAATGCCACCATCACAAACCGGGGTGGCCTGCTCTTTGCGGAGAATAGCACGGCGGGCAATGCCACGATCACAACGACGAAATTCGCCGAAACGCTTTTCGCCGAGAACGCCGATGGCGGCAACGCAAAGTTCATCACCCGCTCGGGCGGCCTGGTCGATTTCTCATTCGGCACCGGGCCCGCGGGCGACGGACGGATCAGTGCCGGCTCGATCGAGGGAGCGGGCACCTACATCATCGGCGGCGGCAACACGCTGACCGTCGGCAGCAACGACCGCTCGACCGAAGTCTGGGGCGAAATTCTCAACGATTGCGGATGCGGCGCAGGCGATGGTTCGCTGGTGAAGGTCGGCACCGGCACGCTGACATTGTCCGGCATCAACAGCTATCGCGGCACCACCAGCGTGGACGGCGGCACGCTGCTGGTGAACGGCTCGATTGCAGCGTCCAGCCTGACCACGGTCGGCAACGGCGCCACGCTTGGCGGCAATGGCGTTGTCGGCAACACCGTGATCGGCGCAGGCGGCACGCTGGCGCCCGGCAACTCGATCGGCCGGCTCGACGTCAATGGCAATCTCGCCTTCAACCCGTCCGCGACCTATCTGGTCGAACTGGGGTCGTCATCGTCCGACCGCACCGACGCCACCGGCACCGCAAGCCTTGCCGGCACCGTGAGGACCCAGATCGCACCCGGTCAGGGTCTGTCGCGCCAATACACGATCCTGTCGGCGGCAGGCGGCCTCGGCGGCACCACCTTCGGCGCGCTCAACTCCAGCGGTGTTCCCAATTTTGGTCTTGGGCTGATCTACCGCGACGATACCGATGTGCTGCTGCAGTTGTCTGCCCGGCTCGGATGGGGATCCGGTCAGTTGACCCAGAACCAGCAGAATGTTGCGAGCGCTCTCAACTCCTACTTCAACCAGGGTGGTACGCTGCCGTCCGGCTTCGTCAAGCTGTTCGGACTCACCGGCGATCCGCTGCGCAACGCGCTAAACCAGGCGAGCGGTGAATATGGCGCGTCGGTTTCGACATCCACGTTCATGGCGTGGAATTCGTTCTTCAACCTGATGTTCGATCCGTTCGCGCAGAACCGTGGCGGCTTTGGCGGCGGCGCGACGGCCTTCACGGCCGAAGGCCCGGCGCAATCCGATGCGGTGCGCCTGGCTTATGCCGCGGTGTCGCCGAAAGGCGACCTCAAGGGCGGGCTCGTGACCAAGGCGCCGCCCGCTGCGGAATCCTTTGCAGCGCGCTGGAGCGTGTGGGGCGGCGGCTATGGCGGCTCGGCGCAGACCGATGGCAATGGGCAGGTCGGTTCGCATGACACAACCTCGCGCGCCTACGGCTTTGCGATCGGCGCCGATCACCGGCTCACGCCCGATACGGTGGTCGGCTTTGCGCTGGCCGGGGGCGGCACCTCGTTCGGGCTCGAGCAGGGGCTCGGCGGCGGCACCTCCGACCTGTTCCAGGCCAGCGTCTATGCGCGCCGGAACTGGGGCCCGGCTTATCTGATGGGTGCGTTCGGATACGGCTGGCAGGATTTCACGCTCAAGCGCACGGTCACCGTCGCAGGGAGCGACAAGCTGGAAGCCGATTTCGACGGCCATACGCTGGCGGGACGGGCAGAAGGCGGATGGCGGTTCGGCTCGCCCTTTGCCGGCGTCACGCCCTATGCCGCGGTGCAGGTTGTCAGTCTCGATCTGCCCGGCTTTGCCGAGCGCGCCACCAGCGGCGCCAACACCTTCGCCCTGTCCTATGCGAGCCGCACCGAGACCCAGACCCGCAGCGAACTCGGCGCCCGTTTCGATTATGCGATGCCAATGCGGGACGGCGTGCTCACGCTGCGCGGGCGCGCCGCCTGGGCGCATGACTTCGATACCGACCGGATCGCCAACCCGGTATTCCTGACGCTACCGGGCGCCGCTTTCACGGTCACTGGCGCGACCCCGGATGCGAACCTGATGCTGCTCTCCGCCGGCGCGGAACTCGCGCTCGCGAATGGCTTCTCAATCGCCGGCTCGTTTGAAGGCGAATTTTCGGGCAACACTGAAAGCTACGCCGGCAAGGGTGCCATCCGCTATCGTTGGTAGCGGCGATGTGCTGACGCCGCGCGCGTTTCGAGGTCATCGCGAAAAGAAGAGGGCGGAAAGCCCGGTCAGCCGGTGCTTTCCGCCAACCTGGAGTGGATTTAGCGCGAGCCGGGCGTGTTCGGTCCGCCCTTGGTGGTGCCCTGCGCACCGCCGGCCGTGGAGTCGGGCGAACTGTTGCCCCTTGGAGCGGCGCCGGTTGTTCCCCGGGGCGCCTGCATCGCGCCGGACGGCTTGCCAACCGGCCGCTCAAGATCGCCGGACTTCGAAGTGCCCTGCGCGCCGCCCGCGGTGGACGAGGGACCACTGGATTGCGCGACGGCAAGCGAAACCGAGAACAATGTCGCCGCGCTGATCAATGCGACTTTTCGGATCATTTCGTACTCCCGAGTTGGACGTTGTGATTGCGATGGAGATCCATCCTTTGGCCAACGCTACCCCTTACGGGTCGTTCCCGTTTGCGCAAAAGGCTAAGAGCTTGCCTTGTCGGAATATGTCGTCGGATTCTGCGGCGATTGCGGATGCAATAATTGCATTGCGATGCACGTCGGCTTCGACAGGGCTCGACGAGTTATCTAACTCCGCCGGTTTTCCAGGAACTACCGATATCGGGTGACGTTGGAAGAACGCCCAGGCTGCATCCTTCCCCCACATTCCGCAGAGGTTCCTTATGTATCATCACATCAAAAAGCTCATGTACACGGTCCGCGTCGATGAGCCGGACCCGCGCTTCGGCAACATGCTCCTCGAACAATTTGGCGGTGCAAACGGCGAGCTTGCCGCAGCGATGCAATATTCGATTCAAGGCATCAACTGCGAAGACCCGGGCCGCAAGGATTTGCTGATGGACATCGGCACGGAGGAACTAAGCCATTTGGAGGTCGTCGGCACGCTTGCGCGGATGCATCTGAAACCGATGAAGTCGATCCGCGAGGAAGCCGAAGCCGATCCGCTGATTGCCATAGCCGGCGGCGGCGGCATCAATCTGTTCAACTCGCAGGGCAATGCATGGACGGCCGACTATCTCAAGATCACGGGCGAACTCGATGTCGACCTGCGCAGCAACATTGCTGCCGAGGCCCGCGCCAAGATCGTCTATGAGCGGCTGATCAATTTCTGCCGCGATTCCGGTACGAAAGATGCCCTCCAGTTCCTGATGACCCGCGAGATCACGCATATGCGCGCCTTCGCAGCCGCGCTGGAAAGCATGGGCAAGCCCAAGTTTGCGATCGGGCGGATCGCGCCGACGCCCGGGCTGGTCGATCAGTTCTTCAACGATTCCACCGGTGACGGCGATCACGGCGAAGTCGACGGTCGCGGCCCATGGAACGAAGGCGAGTCCTGGGAATACGTGGAGTCGCCGGCCCTGCAAAACATGAGCGAGCCGAACGGCGGCACAGCGGGCATTCGTGCGGCGAGTTCGAATGGCAGTTCGGAGGTGCTGGAGGATCTGCTCGTCGAACAGTTGAGCGACTTGCTGCAGGCCGAAAAGCTGCTGCTCAAGGCGTTACCGAAAATGGCTGAAGCCGCGCGTTCGTCCCAGCTTGAGCTTCTCCTGGAAAACCATCTCCAGGAAACCGAAATGCAGGTCGAGCGTCTGGAGGAATGCCTGAAAATTCTGGACGGCGAAGCGAAGTCCAAGCCCTGCAAGGGCATGGCCGGTCTCGTGGACGAAGGCGAGCAGGTCATCGAAGAGGGCGCGGAAAAGGAGGATGCGCCTGCGGATCTTGCGCTTATCAGTGCGGCCCAGCGCGTCGAGCATTACGAGATTGCGGCTTACACGGCGGCGCGCAATCTGGCGCTCCAGCTGCATCAGCCCATCATCGTGCACCTGATGACGCAGTCGCTTGGCGAAGAGCAGAACGCCGACCAGCTCCTCGACCAGGTGTCCCAGCCGCTGATGTCGGTTGCTCGGATGCCAGCTCCGGTCGCTTAGAGTCCTCAACGAGCATACCGGCCCGGGAACCTGTGTCCCGGGCCGTGCGTTTGTTGCTGGGACCCTTCAGCTGGGAGCGCAAGAGATGGGAATTTTCACCAAAGACATTCGCACCATGGAAGACCTTTTCATCCATGGCCTGCAGGACATCTATTATGCCGAACGGCAGATCACGAAGGCCTTGCCGAAGCTGATCGAAATGGCCACGAACCGCGATCTTTCCGCCGGACTTCGGGCTCACCTGCAGGAAACCGAAAAGCAGATCGAGCGCTTGGATCAGGTATTTGCCAGGCTTGGTCAAAAGCCCAAGGGCACGAGTTGCCCCGCGATCGACGGCATCATCAAGGAAGGCGACGAGATCGCGGGCGAGGTTGCCGACAAATCCGTTCTCGATGCGGCAATTGTTGCGAGCTGCCAGGCGGTCGAGCACTACGAGATCACGCGCTACGGCACGCTGATCGCCTGGGCCGAGGAGCTTGGCCACGACGATGTCGTGCGCTTCCTGACAACGAACCTCAACGAGGAAAAGGCCGCCAATACCAAGCTGAACACCGTGGCGCTCCGCAAGGGCGTCAACAAGAAGGCGGTTGCGTAGGTACCGTCACCGTTGTCCAACGGGCCTGAGCGCCGGTGGAACCCGGGCGCCGCACGGGATTTACCTTCGGGCGCACCTGTTCGATGAGATGGTGGACTATGGGAACTTGGCCTCGGTAAACACAGAGAAAGCGCACTACGCCGGTGTGAGATCCTCAAGCTGCCAGGCCGTGAGTTAACTTGAAGGATCAGCGTCATGGCGAAGGTCCAGCGTCGCAAAGCCAAGTCATCTGCCAGCCAACCATCTTCCGGTAGCCGCGGCCGGTCGACCGCACGCAGGGTGCCGGCCACCCGCGACGACGGCTTCGCGCCGAATGTCGACCCTGATCCTTCCGAGGAGGTCGAGCAGATCTATATTCTGGGGCTACGCAACGCCCACGCCGTCGAGAAAGAGGCGCTGCAGGTCATGCGCCGTCAGGTCGACCGGGTCACCAACTACCCCGAGGTCTCCAAGCGGCTTCGCGAACATATCAACGAGACCGAAGAGCAGGTGAGGCGACTTGGACAGATCCTGGACCAGCATGAGGCCAGGCCTTCAATGCTCAAAGATTTGGTGACCCAGGTGATGGGTAATGCTGCAACGATTCCTCACTCGACGGCCGGATACGAAGTTCTGAAAAACGCGTTCGCCAACCAAGCGTTCGAGGCCTACGAGATCGCCGCCTACAAGGCGCTGATCACCATGGCGATGCGCCAGGGCGACCGGAAGGCGATCCCGCTGTTGAAGCTCTCGCTCGCCGAGGAAGAGCGCATGGCCAAATGGTGCGACGAAAACATCGGGAAGCTGACCGTCGCTTATCTGGATCGGGAAGCGCCGGCAAAAACGGCACACCATTGATGGGGATTGGACGGTCTGTTGGGTACTGACGATCGCGTAGGCGCATAGTATTTGCGCTTCGTCATCAGGATGGCGGTGGCCACGTCGGTCCTATTACTGACGCTGTGTACTCGCGCTTTAAATGGGCGGAGGCATGTCCGGGCCTCAGGGTCCGATAGTCAATGGAATCTCCGCCACTATGCGGCAGATCGCTTGGGAGGTTACTGAGACGTTGCGGGACATCGACCACACTGTTTCTTCGTAGACGCCTCAACTTTGACTTCTGGGCTCTCGCGCGTTCCGTCCCAACTCTGTCAGCACCATCTCACTTGATAAGCGGCGATCCCTTCGCCGATGCGGTCAGCAATGCGTTCGGCTTCGCGCAGCAACTTGATGGGACGTTGGCGATCATCGATATGCATGCTGAAGTAAGAAAAGCTTGTCCGGGGCTAAAGAATCCCTTGGGCGCGAGTCAAGAAAAAACGATGATAAAATCAATGCGTTAAATGTTGTTTTTTAACGTCGTGTCGCCGCGCTGGCTTCCGTTCGTGTCAACGAAGGAGGTTGAGCAAATGCGGCAGAGAAGCAAACAAGATAATCTGAACACGGCCATGCATCTCGTAGCGATGGCCATCACACACATTGAACAGAACAAGCGGAGCGGAATCAACGCCGATGCGGTGACATCTGTCTTGAGGCTGGCGGTGGCGACCGGATCGGGACGGACGCTAAACCAAGTAGGGTGTCCCGCACCGCTGTGCTGCGGTTGCTGCCGATATTTAGTGTGGAAGGTGTGCGACGATTTCGAGCCGAGTGATTGAAAGAACTTCCCTGCACGCATGGCCGCTCTCGTGTGGCGAACCAAACTTGCCAGACCAATATGCATGCGCCCAGTCGGCATTAAGGGGACCGAACGGAGAAATATGTCTCCAATCAGTAACGTGCTGCGGCACGCTGTCTAGAATTTTTACTTCGTACAGAAGCATCATGGAGCGACCTTGATCGATGTCCCGATAAAAGCGGGCTTCGCCGACATCATCAAAGAAAAAGCTCGACTCCAGCCTTGAGGGAAGCGCCGGATAGTGCTTGGCTCGGATCTCCTCAAGGAAAGTCTCGTAGATCGCTCGTCCATGCTGCCAGCCGAAGCGCTTGATTATCCTGCCCCAGTTGCCTGGCAGGATTATTGATCCCGGTGCTAGCGGTGTGCTGTTCAGATGGAATGGCATCTTGTTGGCGCGCTCCTTCGCGAGCCGACGTGTCTATCTGAATCGCTCACATTGGAGGCGGCCGGTGCCCGCTATCCCAAGGGAAGGAGGGTAACCCAGTGATGAACCCTCATTGCACCCAAGGGGGAATTTCACATAGAGTTGCTAGTCTTATCTGAAAGTAAGTTATTGATTTTCGTTTAGAAAATGGTCGGAGCGGCGGGATTCGAACCCACGACCCCTAGTCCCCCAGACTAGTGCGCTAACCGGGCTGCGCCACGCTCCGACGGCGCCCTTATAGGCACCGGACCCACGCCGCGCAACCGGCGCCTTCAGGTCTCCCTCAGCTTTTCTTCGCGAGCGGGCCGCGCAGGGCGAGGGCCAGGTAGCACAGGGCGCTGGCGACATAGACCGCGGTGAAGGCGCGGACGAAGCCTTCGAGGTCGGCGCCGAAGGCGACCGCGATGCCGGCGACCAGCGTCGCCGCGAGGCTGACGAGGACGCTGAGCCGGGCGATCACCCTGAAATAGCCGGTGTGGATCAGGAGGAAGTTCGACACGGTCTGCACCAGGTTGGCGACCAGCAGGATGATCATCAGGTTCGAGATCGCCTGCGGCATTACCGCCGAGTCGCCGAGCAGGAGCCGGAACATCGGTTCGGAGAAGAAGGCGAGGGCGATGCAGATCACGACGCCGGGCAGGCTGGAGAG
>JAEWHY010000342.1 GCA_023387555.1 Pseudomonadota bacterium | reverse complement strand
GGTCGAACCTGCCGCCGCCTGCGCCTGGCAGGGGGTCGGGTAAGGTCCTCAACGCTCGCCAGCTCTGCGTCCGGACCCTCATGCCGGCGCGGTCTTCGAGGCGAGCGTGCCGGCGCCTGAACGCGGCACGGCTGGAGCGGTGCAAACCGCAAGCACGACCTTATTAAGGCGCGGATGAACGGATAGCAAGCGACCTCTCACCCCTGCGGCCGGGTTTTCCGATCATTAACCCCTTCAATTCGCTGCATTTTTCATATTGTGAGCCGGCCTGGAACGAGAGCGGTATGATTTTGCATGCCCGGCGGAACGGACCCGATTTGGCTTTCAATGTCGCGTGACACGTCAAATTCGGCGGTGCAGCGCGGCGACTCGCCGGAAAATTGACGTTAGACTGGCGGGGTCCAGACTAGCTGGGTCCCTGAGCGCTGCTCGATGAGAACATGTGTTCGGACGGCGACGTTCAAGCAGGAGGAATGACATGAGCATTTTCGGAAAGATCTTGTCGGCGATCGGCCTCGGGTCGGGATCGGCCGCGAGCGCCGGGTCGGCGGCGGTCCCCGCCGGAAGCGGCACGGGCGGCGCCGCCATGGCGCAGGTGGACGTGGAGGAGGTGGTGTCAGGCCTCGCCGCCCAGAAGAAAGAGAAGCTCGACTGGAAGAAATCGATCGTCGACCTGATGAAGGTGCTGGACCTCGATTCGAGCCTGAAGAACCGTCAGGAGCTGGCCAAGGAGCTTGGCTACAGCGGGGACATGAACGATTCCGCCAAGATGAACATCTGGCTGCACAAGCAGGTGATGACCAAGCTCGCGGAAAACGGCGGCAAGGTCCCCGACAGCCTGAAGGCCTGAGCGCTTCGGCGAATACAATCGCTGCGAGCCCCCGGACGCGAGACCGCGTCGGGGGTTTTGCATTCTCGAATGGCTTCAAGGCGCGCCTGGCTGGGGCCATGCTTTGCTTTGGTCGAGGCCCGGAACAGCCGCGGTGGGTTGCAATCCCGAAATGACACGGCCATTGGCAGGTCACGGTTCGGCGGGCTGCAATTTCTCCACGCTTTTGCCGGCCCGCAGCGCGGCGTTCTCGGCCTGCGTGCGCTGCAGATTGTCGAACAGGCGCCGCGCGCTGAGCTGCATGAAGGCGGCAAACACGAACCAGCGGTAACTACGCCATGAATTTCACACCGACCGATTGTCCCTTGCGCCAGCGCACCTCGCAGCGCTGGCCGGTACGGGTGCTCCGTGAGAAGGTGAGATTGAAGCGCGCCGGCAGCCGCGCCGCGTCTTTGACCCGCAGTTGCGCGCCATCGTCATGCATGTCGATGATTGTGCACGGGCGCAGCGCGAAATCCTGGTCGACCGCCAGCCATGCCTCGCGCTGAACCTTGCGCCGCGTCTTGCGCGTTTTCCGTCCGAACAATGCCATTGTCGCCTCACATCCCCCTGGGCGGGACATAGGAAGCGTTGTCGCAAATTTTATGGCGACGGAGCGCGGATCAGCATGCGGAGGGAGCAGGGTTAACGCGCGATCGAAACAGAGGGCGCGGCTCGGAACGATGCCGCGCGACGCTGCATTGTCTGCGCGGCGCAACTTGCGGGACATCGCACTTAATCTCCGAAGGATTTGGAAGCGCGCAAACCCCAGGCCGCGTCGCCGCGACGCAACACCTGTCTGCCAATGGCCGCGTTCGCTTTAGCAAGTCGTTAACCCGTCGCTCCCTAAGCATTAAGGATCGCGCGGGGGAGGGCTGATCTGATGGTGGCCGGCCACTTTGCGACTGCCATTTGCGCATTGTTCCTGACGCTTGCGGGTGTGTCCGCGGCGCAGGCGCAAGCTCGCGCGGCTGCGCCGGCGCAGCTTCCGGTCGCGACCGACATCCGGGTCGCCGGCGACGAGCGGACCACGCGCCTCGTCATGGACGTCACGGCGACGATCGGCGTGCGCGCCTTCACGCTCGCCGATCCGTACCGCGTGGTGATCGACATCCCCCAGACTGTGTTTCAGCTGCCGGCAAAGGCGGGCGAAACCGGGCGCGGGCTGATCAAGGCCTATCGCTTCGGACTGGTGATGGCGGGCGGCTCGCGCATCGTCATCGATGTCGGCAAGCCGGTCCGGATCGAAAAGGCGGAGGTGCTGGAGGCGCGCGGCGGCGAGCCGGCGCGGCTGGTGCTCGATCTCAGCGCGACCGACCGCGAAGCCTTCATGCGGCATCTGGCGCTCGACCGCACCGCACCGCGCACGAGCGCGGGCGGGCCCGCGACACCCCATCCACGCGACCGGAGGTCCGGCGATGCGCGCCCGCTGATCGTCATCGACCCCGGCCATGGCGGCCCCGATACCGGCACCAAGGCCGGCGGCGGCGACATCATGGAAAAGAACGTGGTGCTCGACTTCGCGCTGACGCTGCGCGACCAGCTCGAGAAGAGCGGGCGCTACCGGGTGGCGATGACCCGCACCGACGATACGTTCATTCCGCTCGCGGAGCGCGTGAAGTTTGCCCGCCACCGCGAGGCCGATCTGCTGATCTCGGTGCATGCGGACGCGCTGCCGAAATCCGAAGGCGATGTGCAGGGGGCGACGATCTACACATTGTCCGACACCGCCTCCGACGCCGAGGCGGCGCGGCTGGCCGAGGCCGAGAACCGCTCCGACGCAATCGCCGGGATCGATCTTGCCAAGGAGCCGGACGATGTCGCCGACATCCTGCTCGATCTCGCGCACCGCGAGACCAAGACCTTTTCCGCGGCCTTTGCCCGGCTTCTGGTCGGCGAGATGAGGAACAGCGTGCGTCTGCACAGGAAGCCGCTGAAGTCGGCCGGCTTCGTGGTGCTCAAGGCGCCCGACGTGCCGTCGGTGCTGATCGAACTCGGCTATATGACCAACCGCTCCGACCTCAAACTCCTCACCTCCGAGGCGTGGCGCACCAGGACGGCCGCGACCATGGTGCAGGCCGTCGAGCAGTTCTTCCGCACGCGGCTCGCGGGCGTCGCGCCGTCCACCGGGAAGCGGTAAGCCTGTCCGGGCGGTTCATGCACCGCCCCGGCGCTCACCACCGGTAGCGGATCGCGCCCTTGCCGGCGTAGCTTTCGGTGTTGCCGGAGAACTCGCCCTCGAACGAGCCAGCGATCGAAAATCCGTTCAACAGCGCGAGTTCGGCTCCGGCGGAGACCAGCAGAGAGTCGGCATCCGGCGTTGCGCCGTTCACCGTGAAGGCGGCGCCGGGCAGGGCGAGGAAGACCGGATTGGCAATGCGGTCGGTGTCGAAGTCGTGCGCCCAGGCGGCTCTGCCGTGCAGCGTCAGCAGCGCGTCCCGCATCGGCATCGCATAGTCGAAGCGGGCACCGAGTTCGCTGCGGGTCTGGGTGTCGGTGCGTCCAGTATAGGAGAGCGCGAAAACGTTCGATCCGCTGGTGGCCCGCTCGGAATAACCCGGAAGATCGAGGCTCACCACCTGCAGCGCGGCGTATGGCGTCACTCCTGCGAACGGCGAGCCGAACCGCCAGCCGCCCTCGGCGCGGGCGGCGAGGGTGTGCGCGTTGAAGTCGGCTTCGAGCTTGTCGGTGCCGGCGATGGTGACGGTGCGGTTCAGAGTGAAGTCCTGCCAGCCGAAGCCGAAGGCGGCCATGAGATAGGCCGCGCCCCAGTGCTGGCGCGCATAGACCGACGCCTGGAACAGGTCGGAGGTGCCGCCGCCAAGGCCCTGCGCGAGGCCGAACGAGGTGCCGCCGCCGGCGAGCGCAAAGCCGACGACGCTGTCCGGCGCCGGACGATGATCGGCGCCGACCGCGAAGCCGTAGGCGCGCGAGGTGGTGTCGTGCGAGCCGGTCTGCGCATTGCCGTCGGTGGTCGCCGAGCCGCCATAGCCGCCGCCCCACACGCTCCAGCGTGCAGCGAATGTCTCGGCAACAGCAGGGGCCTTGCTGACCGGCGCATCCTTGAGGTCGCGCTTCGGTGTCACCGCGGCATAGGCCAGCCGGACCTCTTCGGACTGCGCCTGCGCCGCCGGCGCGAACGCATGCGCCCCGCCGAAGCCGCCACCGAAGCCGCCGCGGTTCTCCGCGAACGGATCGAAGACCATGTTGAAGAACTGGTTCCAGGCCATGAAGGTCGAGGTTGACACCGAGGCGCCGCTCTCGCCCGCGGTCTGGTTCAGCGCATTGCGCAACGCGTCGCCGGTCAAACCGAACAGCGTGACGAATTGCGGGGGCAGGGTGCCGCCGTTGTTGAAGTAATTGTTGAGTGTCGTCGTGACATTCTTCTGATTGCCGGTGAGATGGCGCGTGCCCATGCCAAGCTGGCCGATGAGATGCAGCCACACCTCGTTGCCCTGGTAGTCGAGCCAGGCCCTGAAGCCGGCCGGTATCGCGGCCGCGTTGAGCGTATCGAAGGTGGTGCCGCCGAAGCCGCCCTGCGCCGACAGGATGATGTATTGCCGGGTCACGTAAGAGCCGGGCGCGAATTGCGCGCTGACGGTGCCGGCCAGGGTCGCGGCGCCGGAGGCATCGGTGCGGTCGGCGTTGGATGGATCGAGCTCGACCAGATAGGTCGCGCCGGTCTGGAACGTGAGATTGCCGTTGATGTCGAGCTGGCCGATCGAGTTGCCGGCCGCCAGCCTGCCCCCCGATGCGATGATCGTGTTGCCGACGACCCCGTCGCCGCCGAGCGTGCCGCCGCTGCTCACTGTGGTCAGCGACGAACTCGCGATCGAACCGTTCACCAGCAGCGTGCCTGCATCGACGTTGGTGGCGCCAGCATAGGTGTTGTTGCCGCTCAGCGTCAGCGTGCCGGTGCCGACCTTGGTGAAGCCGCCGGTGCCGGACATCACGCCGGAGAAGGTGGTCGAGGTGTTGTCGCCGCCGGCGGTCAGCGTCGCGGTGCCGAGCGAGACATTGCCTGCGCCGGCGAGCGAGCCGATGGTCTGGTTGTGATTGTTGAGATCGAGCAGCGCATTCAGCGCGACATTATGGGCGCTGAAGGCGGAGAAGGCGTTGGCCGCGCCGGCCTGCAGCGTGCCGGCGTTGACGTTGGTGGCGCCGGTATAGGTGTTCGCACCGGAGAAGGTTTGCGTGCCGGTGCCCTGTTTGGTGAAGCCGCCGCTGCCGGACATCATGCCGGAGAATGTGGTCGATGCATTGTCGCCGCCGGCGGTCAGGGTCGCGCTGCCGAGCGAGACATTGCCTGCGCCGGCCAGCGAGCCGATGGTCTGGTTGTGATTGTTG
>JAEWHY010000334.1 GCA_023387555.1 Pseudomonadota bacterium | reverse complement strand
CTCGAGCTTGGCATTTCGGTCGCGTCGGTTGCGCTGCGTGGCGAGCCGACGGGCGCGCCGACCGGCTTTCATTCGGATGTGGTGGCGACCGCCAAGCGCGACCTGAAGGCCGGTGAAATGCTGGACGGGGAGGGCGGCTTCTGCGTCTGGGGCAAACAGGCGCCGGCGCAGGCCTCGCTCGATGCGGGTTACCTGCCGCTCGGACTGGCGCATCAGGTCCGGCTCAAGCGCGACATTGCCGAGGGCGCGCCGCTGCGGTGGAGCGACGTGGATTATGACGCCTCCGATCTCGCGGTCCGGGTGCGGCGCGAGATGGAGGCGGCCTTCGGCCGGCGCAACGCGGCGGCCGAATAGCCCGGTGCGTAGTGGCGAGCGCGCCGACGATCTTATCACCACGCGATATTTGTAGATTCCGGCCGCCCCCCTGGGCCGGACCTACTCGATCCGGATCGCGCCATCGACCTCATGCGTCAGGCCGAGATCGGGGATGCTCAGCACCATGCGCGCCGGCAGCGGGGTCGTGCCGTCGATCTTGCCGCCGGCCACCGCCGCCCGTACCGCCTTCTCGATTTCGCGCTGCGATGTCACGCCCACTTCCTTGAGGAATTTGCGAATCGACGTATTCAGAGCGTCTTCGTCCATGGCTTTAACCTCCCGGTCGTGGGTGCAATTTAGACTTGGGTGACGCAATCCGCTATGAGCGAGCCGCCGCGGCGGCGTCGCGGGGGGCTTCCCGAAATGACGAGTTTGGACCGGCCGATCATGGAGGACACCAGGCGTTCCTGGCGACGGACCATTGCCGCAAAGCTCCTGGTCGCCTTCATTGTGATCGCCGCGCTGACGGCGATTGCCGCCATGGTCGCCGTGCTGCAGTTCGGCCGGATCGAAGCCGCCATGGGCAAGCTTACAGAAGAGAGCCTGCCGGAGGTCAAATTCGCGCTGGCGGTCGAGACCAACGCAAGGGCCATCGCCGCGGCCGGCGCCCAGCTCGCCGGCGCCAACACCGAGGTTCAGCGGTTCGGCCGGATGAATGACGCGACCGAACGGATCGGCCAGCTCTGGTCGGCCCTGTCGCGGCTGCGCGACGCCACCCAGGATACCGGCGCCATCGAGAAGCTGCAGGCGCTGATCGCGCAGATCGACGGCCAGATCGGCCAGCTCGACCGCACGGTGCGCGAACGGATTTCGGTGGACTCCGCGCTCGACAATGCGATCTCCCGGCTGACCCGCGACAGCGCCGAACTCGCGGAGCGGCTGCTGCTGCTGCCGCGGCAGACCGATCAGGTCCAGCTGGTGATCAACGGCTTGCGCGGCGACACCTACCGTTCGGTCGGCGTGCTGTATCGATCCGCCACCGCGACCGATCGGAAGGCGGTGCTCGAGGGGCAGAAGGCCTTCGACGAGATCCGGCACCGCTTCGAGGGCGGTCTCAACTTCATGATGATGGATCAGACATTCAACGAGCCGGATGCGCTGGCCATCGACAAGGTGGCGCGCTCGGTGCTGGCACTGGGATCGGGCGCCGGCGGCATCTTTGCACTGCGCACCTCGGATCTCGAACAGCGGGTCGCCGCCGAGATCCTGCAGGCCGGCCTCGAGAAATCGGCCGAAGACATGCAGGCGCTGGTCTCGTCGCTGGTGTACCATGTCGAGGCTGCGGCGGCGGACACCACTGCCGCGACCAAGCGGGCGCTCGACAATACCCGTTTCTGGCTGATCGGCATTTCGCTGCTCAGTCTTGTGGTCGCGGTTTTCGTGGTCTGGTTCTTCGTGCACCGCTATGTGATCGCCCGACTGCAGCAGGTCACCAATTCCATGCTCGCGGTGGCCAGCGGCCAGCTCGACGCGCCGTTGCCGCCGGTCGGTTCGGACGAACTCGGCGACATGAGCCGCGCCCTCGTGGTGTTCCGCGAGAACGCGCGCGATATCCGGCAGGCGCGCGAGGAAGCCGAGAGCGCACGCCATCAGGCGGAGGCGGCGTCGCGGACCAAGTCCGCCTTCCTCGCCAACATGAGCCACGAACTGCGCACGCCGCTCAACGCCATCATCGGCTACAGCGAGATCCTGCGCGAGGACGCGCAGGATCGCGGCGACAACGCGAGCGAAGCCGACCTCGTCAAGATCGAGACCGCGGGCAAGCATCTGCTCGGGCTGATCAACGACATCCTCGATCTGTCCAAGATCGAGGCCGGCCGGATGGACCTGCACCTGGAGGAGGTCGATCTCAACCGGCTGCTGGCCGAGGTGCGGGTGCTGGTGACGCCGCTGATCGACAAGAACGGCAACCGGTTCGAGATCGATGCGCCGGCCGATATCGGCGCGATGCGGGTCGATCTCGTCAAGCTGAAACAGAGCCTCATCAACCTGCTCAGCAACGCCGCCAAATTCACCAAGGGCGGTCTGGTCAAACTCTCGGTCGGCAGGCAGGTTTCGGATCAGGGCCGCACGATCTTCACCTTCGCGGTGTCCGACTCGGGCATCGGGATGAGCGATGAGCAGATCGGCCGGCTGTTCCAGGCCTTCACCCAGGCCGATGCTTCGACCACGCGCAATTACGGCGGCACCGGCCTCGGGCTGACCATCACCAAGCATTTCTGCACCATGCTCGGCGGCGATGTCACGGTGACGAGCGAGCCCGGCAAGGGCTCGACCTTCACCATCACCTTGCCGGACGGCGGCATCGAGGCCGTTGCGCCGCGCATCGAGGCGGGTGCGACGGTGGCCGGCGACCTCTCCGGCCGCAGCGTGCTGATCGTCGATGACGATCCGACCGTGCACGACGTGCTGCGCGCCACCATCGCCAAGGAAGGCTATCGCCTGCTGCACGCCTATGACGGCGCGCAGGCGCTCGAACTGGCGCGCACCGAACGGCCGGACGTGATCACGCTCGACGTGATGATGCCCAAGCTCGACGGCTGGAGCGTGCTGGGCAAGCTGAAGTCCGATCCCGCGCTGGCCTCGATTCCGGTCATCATGCTGACCATCGTCGACGAGCGCACGATGGGCTATTCGCTCGGCGCGTCCGAATACATGACGAAGCCGGTCGACCGGAACCGGCTGATCGAATTGCTGCGCCGGTTCGCATCATCCGGCCGCGAAGCCGTGGTGCTGGTGGTCGACGATTCCGCGGATGTGCGCGCGGTGGTGCGCGCCACGGTCGAGAAGGCGGGGCTGAAGACGGTCGAGGCCGAGAACGGCCAGGTCGCGCTCGACTGGCTGAAGAGCAATCCGAAGCCGGCGCTGGTGCTGCTCGATCTCATGATGCCGGTGATGGACGGCTTCACCTTCCTCGATCAGGTCAAGGACGTGCCGGCGTTGGCGCAAATGCCGATCGTGGTGCTGACCGCAAAGGACCTGACCGAAGCGGAGCGCCGCGTGGTCAACGAACGCACCCTCCTCATTCTTACCAAGGGCGCACAGCCTCTGTCGTCGCTCGGCTCGGCGCTCGCCGCGATCGCGCGCCAGCCGGCGGAGAAGGTGGCGGGATGAGACACGCAAGTTTCAAGCGCGAGCCGTCCCCTCTTTACCTCCCCCTGAAAGGGGGAGGTCGTCCGCCGGCGCTGCAAGCGAAGGCGGGCGGGTGGGGGTCTATTGCCGAATCCGGGTTGACCCCCACCCCGACCCTCCCCCTTTCAGGGGGAGGGAGCCTGGCCATCGTGCCCTTCGCAAAGTGAACCAAGAGCTCTCCGCAATGCCGAAAATCCTGCTGGTCGAAGACAATGAGATGAACCGTGACATGCTGTCGCGCCGGCTGCTCCGCAACAATTTCGAAGTCGTCATGGCGGTGAACGGACAGGAGGGCGTCGACATGGCGAAGACCGAGCGCCCCGACATCATTCTCATGGACATGAGCCTGCCGGTGATGGACGGCTGGGAGGCGACGCGTACGATAAAGGCCGATGACACGACCAGGGCCATCCCGGTGATCGCGCTGACCGCGCATGCGATGGAGTCCGACCGCGAACAGGCGCTGCAGGCGGGTTGCGACGATTTCGACACCAAGCCGATCGAACTGCCGCGGCTGCTCGGGAAGATCAACGCGCTCCTGCCGAAATGAACGAGCGGCCTGACAGCGAGAGCGCTCGCCTGCACAACGCGTTGCGGGCGCATCTGCGTCAGGAGTTCGTGGCGCCCGCGGCTGCGATCGTCGGCTTCGCCGACATCGTGATCGAGGATGCCGAACAGGCCGGTCTCGCCGACTATCGTGCCGACCTCGACCGGATCAGGAGCGCGGGCCTGAGCCTGCAGGCACTGCTGGACGAGGTGCTGCGGCAAAGCGGTGAGGTCGAGGACATCGACGGCTATCGCAGCAAGCTGCGTCACGACCTGCGCACGCCGATCAACGCCATCAAGGGCTATGGCGAAATGATCGTCGAGGATGCGCGGGACGGTGGCCACGATTCGCTGCTGCCCGATCTCGAGAAACTGCTGACAGCGGCCGACGGCATGCTGGCGCGCATCGATGCGCTGGTGGCTTTCTCGGGCGACACCGCTCTCGACGCGGCGCAGCCGTCCTTCGCCGGAGCCTCGCGGGTGCTCGATGCGCTGCGCGAGTCGCAGCCGGCAACCGCGCAACGGGCCATTACCGGGCAGATCCTGGTGATCGACGACAACGCCTCGAACCGCGATCTTCTGGCGCGGCAGCTGGCGCGCGACGGGCACGCGGTGGAAACCGTGGAGTCGGGGCGCGAGGGGCTTGCGCTTGCAGCCGAGCGGTCTTTCGACCTGATCCTGCTCGACGTGCTGATGCCGGAAATGAGCGGCTACGAGGTCCTGAGCAAACTGAAACACCATGCGCCGACTGCCGAGATCCCGGTGATCATGATCTCGGCGCTCGACGAGATGGGATCCATCGTTCGCTGCATCGAGGCCGGCGCGGTCGATTATCTGCCGAAGCCGTTCGCGCCGGCGCTGCTGCGCGCGCGTATCCGCTCATCGCTCGAGAACAAATTGTTGCGCGACCGCGAGCGGGCGATGATGCAGGAGATCCGGATCGCCAAGGAGCGCAACGAAAGCCTGTTGCTGTCGATCCTGCCGCGCGCGGTGGTCGATCGCATCAACGGCGGCGCCGGCATGGTCGCCGACCACATCCCGGAAGCGACGATCGTGTTCGCCGATATCGTCAATTTCACGCCATTCTCCGGCAAGCTTTCGCCTGCGGATGTGGTCGGGGTGCTCAACCGGATCTTTTCGGCGTTCGACCGGCTGGTCGATCAGCATCGCGCCGAGAAGATCAAGACCATCGGTGACGGCTACATGGTGGCGGTCGGCATCCCCGAGCCGTGCGAGGACCATGCCGCCATCGCGGCGCGGCTGTCGCTCGACATGATGGAGCGCTTCGCGGCGATCCGGCAGGAGATCGGCGCGCCGATCGATCTGCGCATCGGCGTGCATACCGGCCCGGCGATCGCGGGCGTCATCGGCGAACGCAAGTTCGCCTACGACATCTGGGGCACGACGGTGAACATCGCGAGCCGCATGGAATCGCATGGCGCGCCCGGCCATGTCCATGTCTCGAAAGCGGTGGCGGACCGTCTGGCAGGGCAGTTCAAATTCGTGCCGCGCGGCGCGGTCGAAGTGAAGGGCGCCGGCCTGATGGAGACCTTCTGGCTGGAAGCCTGACGATTTCGTCTGTCGCGTCAGCCGGGTAGAAAAAGGCCGGCCGGATGGTCCGGCCGGCAGCGCGCTAGGCAGTTAGCCAAAAACTCAGAACATGCCGTTGGTGTTCTTGGCGGTCGCGGGGTCCGGGATCGGCTGCACCGCATCCCAGTGTTCGAGCACCTTGCCGTTGTCGTCGAGACGGAACAGGTCGAAGATCGCATTGCCGCGGGTGCCGGGCTCGCGCACGGCGTGGACATGCACGATCACGTAATTGCCTTCTGCGAACACCCGCTTGATCTCGCTTTTGTTCTGCGGGAATTTCTCACGCAGGAAGCCGATGAAGCCCTTGATGCCGTCGAGGCCGTCCGCGCCGGTCGGATTGTGCTGGATGTAGGTTGCGCCGACATAGGTCTTGGCCTTGTCGAAATCCTTTTCGTTCAACACCGCATTGTAGAATTCGACGACGTTCTTCTTGTTGCGCTCCATCTTCTGCGCATCGGTCATTTGCGCCTGCGCCGGAGCGGCGAATGCGAAGGCCGCGACTATCATGAACGCCAGAGCCGATCTGATCATGCTGTCCTCCCGTTTGCCCGGCTTTGTCGCGGGCTTGCATGAAGGTTGGAAGGCTATTGGGGCCCAGGTTTTGCGTCAATCGAGGGTGGCGGCCGGCCTGTACTCGCCCGATCCGTTTGCTATGGATGCGCGCCGGATCGCGACGAGGCCCACGATGCTGCCCACATCATGCCGGATGGTCCCGGTCACAAGGCCTGTTGATGGGGCGACGTGAGGCGGCATGACCGGCATTCTGCAAACC
>JAEWHY010000282.1 GCA_023387555.1 Pseudomonadota bacterium | reverse complement strand
TCGGCCAGCGGATTGCGGAACAGGCCCTGCAGCGCCGCGCCCGACAACCCCAGCGTGGCGCCGATCAGCGCCGCCAGCAGGGTGCGGGGCAGCCGGATTTCCCGCACGATGATCGCGGCGACGCCGTCGCCGCTCCACAACGCTTCCAGCGCCACCCATGGCGACAGACGCGCCGGCCCGATCGCCAGCGATGCGATCATCAGAATGATGACCAGCAACGACAGCGCCGCATTGAGCGGCCACGCGGATTTCGGTAACGCTGACATGGATGATGAAGCCTCGAACCCCCATGCTCGCATGATGCGCGTATCGAGAACAATGCTGGCGGCGCTGCTTTGCATGGTTCTGTGGGTGAATGCGGCCTGCGCCGACGCTCCGCGCCGGGTGGTGTCGTTCAACCTGTGCGCCGACCAGCTTGTGGTGGCGCTCGCCGATCCCGCGCAGATTGCAGGGCTGTCGCCTTACGCCACCGATCCGGCGCTGTCGGTCGTCGCCGACCGGGCGCGCGCCTTCCGCAAGGCCGACTGGCAAGCCGAATCGACGCTTCTCCTCGAACCCGATCTGGTGCTGGTCGGACCCAATGACCGCTCGATCACCCGGCGCATGCTGCGATCGCAAGGTCTGCGGGTGGTGGAAACCGGTTTCGTCAGCGACCTCGAGTCCGCGCGCCGGCAGATCCGCGAGGTGGCGGATCTGCTGGGCCACAGGGAGCGCGGCGAAAAGCTGATCGACGATCTGGAGCGCGCGCGGGCCCGCCTTGCCGCCACTGCGCCGAAGGGCGAGCGCACCGCGCTGGTGGTGGAGCGTGGCGGCTACGCGCAGGGACCGGCCAGTCTGGCGGCAACCCTGCTGTCGGAAGCCGGGCTGAAGCCGCCGGCCGGGGCGCCCGCGGGCTATGGCGGATTCATTCCGCTGGAGAAGTTCCTGGTGCTGCAACCCGATCTGGTCTTCCTGAAAGACCCGCCGGTTGCCGCGACCGATCAGGGCGCGATCTTCCTCGTGCATCCCGCCCTGCATGCGCTCTATCCGCCGGAGCGGCGCATCGCGCTGCCGACGCGCTACACCATGTGCGGCGGTCCGGCGCTGATCGCGGCGTTCGACTATATGGCGGAAGAGATGGCGCGGCGGCCGGCGTCCTGATCCGTGGCCCATGCGCGGATATGGCTCCCCGCACGAACGCTCATAACCCGTCCCTGATGTCTTCCAGGATTTCGGTGCCGCCGATCTGCCGGACCCTGCCGTCGGCGAGATACACCACGGCGTTGGCGATCCGCCGGATCTCGGCGGCGGAATGGCTGACATAGATCATCGGGATCCGGGCCTCGTCGCGCAGCCGCTCCAGATACGGGAAGATTTCGGTCTTGCGGGCGCTGTCGAGCGAGGCCAGCGGCTCGTCCAGCAGCAGCAGGCGCGGCTGCATCAGCAATGCGCGCCCGATCGCGATGCGCTGGCGCTCGCCGCCGGACAATGCGCCCGGCCGGCGGTCGAGCAGGTGGCCGATGCCGAGCAGCGCAACGACGCGCGCAAATTCGGCGTCGTCGCGCGGCTTGCCGGACATGCGGCGGCCATAGTCGAGATTGGCGCGCACATTCATGTGCGGAAACAGTCGGCCTTCCTGGAACACATAGCCGATGCCGCGCTTGTGCGGCGGCACGTTGATCCGCTTTGCCGAATCGAACAGCACGCCGCCATCCAGCGCGATCAATCCGCGGTCGGGCCTGAGCAAGCCGGCGATCATGTTGACCAGCGAGGTCTTGCCCGAACCGGACGTGCCGAACAGCGCGGTGACGCCGCGCTCGGTCTCGAATGCGGCCGCGAGCGTGAATTCACCGAGCCGCTTCTCGATATCGACCTTCAGCACGCGTCACTCCCCGTGAAAACGCATGCCGGCGCGGCGCGCGAACCATTCCGAAATGACCAGCGCCGCCAGCGACAGCACGATCGCGAAGATCACGAGACGGCCGGCGGCAGCGTCGCCGCCCGGAATGTTGGTGTAGCTGTAGATCGCGGCCGAGATCGTCTGCGTCTCGCCGGGAATATTGGAGACGAAGGTGATGGTGGCGCCGAATTCGCCCAGCGCCTTGGCGAAGCACAGCACCATGCCCGCGATCACGCCCGGCATGGCGAGCGGCAATGTGACGGTCATGAACACCCGGAACGGACTGGCGCCGAGCGTCGAGGAGGCCGCTTCCAGCTTGCGATCGATGCCTTCGATGGAGAGGCGGATCGCGCGCACCAGCAGCGGAAATCCCATGACGCCGCAGGCGAGCGCCGCGCCGGTCCAGCGGAACGACAGCACGATCCCCATCGTCTCGTAGAGAAAGCTGCCGACCGGCGCGCGGCGGCCGAATGTGATGAGAAGCAGATAGCCGGTCACGACCGGGGGCAGCACGAGCGGCAGATGCACGATGCCGTCGAGCAGCGACTTGCCCCAGAAATTCTTGCGCGCCAGCAGCCATGCGATGGCGATGCCAAACGGCAGCGCACAAAGCGTCGCGACCGAGGCGATCCGGAGCGAAAGCCGGATCGCGGTCCATTCCTCGGGCGTCAGTTCGAACACGCGAATGCTTTATCCAAAAACGTGACGGAGCGTCAGGTCGAAGGCTTCGCCGCCAGCACCGTGAAACCGTATGTCTCGAAAATGTCCCGGGCGGTCTTGCTGCGCAGGAATGCAAGATAACCTGTCACCTCGGGCTTCGCCGTCGCGGTTGCCGCCGCCGGATAGGTCACCGGCGGATGCGAGCCCTCCGGGAAGGTGCCGACGATCTTCACGCCCGAATCGACCTTGGCGTCGGTCTCGTAAACGATGCCGAGCGTCGCTTCGCCGCGCGAGACCAGCATCAGGGCTGCGCGCACGTTGTCGGTCATCGCGAATTTCGGTTCCGCCGCGGTCCATGCGCCGAGCGTCTCCAGCGCGGCCTTGGCGTAGAGCCCGACCGGCACCGCTCTCACGTCGCCGGTGGCGATGCGGCCGTCGCCGGCGAGCCTGGCAAGGTCGAAGCCCGGTCCGATGGCGACCTGGCCGATCTTCGAATCCTTCGGCGCGATCAGCACCAGCTTGTTGCCGAGCAGGCTGACGCGGGTGTCGTCCTTGATCGCCTTCTTGTCCTGGACATAGTCCATCCATTTGAGATCTGCGGAGACGAAGGCGTCGGCCGGCGCGCCGCCCTCGATCTGCCTGGCCAGTGACGAGCTTGCCGCATAGCTCGTCACCACCTTGACGCCGGTCGCCCGGGTGTAGGCCGCGTTCACATCGTCGAGCGCGTTCTTCATCGAGGCGGCGGCGAAGACGGTGATGGTCTTGTCCTGTGCGGACGTGGCGTGCGGCGCAAGCGCGACGGCGCTCGCCACAAGAGCGGCGGCAAGCCGGATGGTGAAGGTGCGTCTTCGCATGGCGGTTCTCCAGGACGTGTCGCCCTGCCCATGGCAACGCCATGCCGGGAAGGGGCAAGACAGGATCGGCTTTGGATGCGATCGTGCCGGGAACCGCCGTTCCATCGTAGCCGGGGTGCGCGCGCAGCGCCGCCCGGATCGCCAGGGCACTTTAGCAGTCCGCCGTCATTTGCCAAGATCGGGCCCCGGTGAAGTCGCTTGCGCTCGTGAGGATCACATTGCCGCGCACACAATTCTCACCTCCCCCCTTGAGGGGGAGGTCGCCCGCCGCAGGCGGGCGGGAGGGGGGTCAATGCAATTTGCCGTTGGGCTTACCCCTCTCCCTGACCCTCCCCCGCAAGGGGGGAGGGGACCGCACCGCGTGCGCTATAACGGTCGATTGCATCAACGCGCTTGATTACGGAGACGTCGCATGACTTCGGCCGCACCGATCGAAGGCGACTATGACTACATCATCGCGGGCGCCGGTTCGGCCGGCTGCGTGCTGGCCAACCGGCTGTCGGCCGATCCGCAAAAGCGCGTCCTCCTCCTCGAGGCCGGCGGCCGCGACAACTGGATCTGGTTTCACATTCCGGTCGGCTACCTGTTCGCGATCGGCAATCCGCGCTCGGATTGGATGTTTCGCACCGAACCGGTGCCGGGCCTGAACGGGCGCTCGCTCGCCTATCCGCGCGGCAAGGTGCTCGGCGGCTCGTCGGCGATCAATGCCATGATCTATATGCGCGGACAGGCCGGCGATTACGACCACTGGCGGCAGCTCGGGCTGACCGGCTGGGGCTGGGAGGACGTGAAGCCGCTGTTTCGCAAGCAGCTCGATCACTTCCTCGGCGAGGGCGAGCATCACGGCGCGGGCGGCGAATGGCGGGTGGAATATCCGCGGCTGCGCTGGGACATCACCGATGCGTTCCGCGAGGCCGCAGCGCAGGCCGGCATTCCGAAATGCGACGACTTCAACACCGGCGACAACGAGGGCTGCGGCTACTTCCACGTCAATCAGAAGATGGGGCGCCGCTGGTCGTCTGCGCGCGGCTTCCTCAAGCCGGTGATGGGCCGCCAGAACCTGCGGGTCGAGACCGGATGCCTGGTCGAAAAGATCGAGTTCGACGGCCGGCGCGCGACCGGCGTGCGATTTCGCCAGAACGGCGAGAGCAAGATCGCACGCTGTCGCGGTGAGGTGATCCTGTCGGCCGGCGCGCTTGGCTCGGCGCAGGTGCTGATGCTGTCCGGCGTTGGAGCGGCCGCCCAACTCGCCGAACACGGCATCGCGCCCGTTCTCGACAGGCAAGGGGTCGGCGAGAATCTGCAGGATCATCTGCAGTTGCGGCTGATACACAAGGTCAGCGGCGTGACCACGCTGAACGAGACCTACCGGTCGCTGATCCGCCGCGGAATAATGGGTCTTGATTATGCCTTCCGCCGACGCGGTCCGCTCACCATGGCGCCCTCGCAACTTGGTGCCTTCACGCGCTCGAGCCCGCGCTACGAGCGGCCGAACATCCAGTTTCATGTGCAGCCGCTGTCGCTCGACAAGTTCGGCGATCCGCTGCACGACTTTCCGGCCTTCACCACCAGCGTCGCAAACCTGCGGCCGTCGAGCCGCGGCAGCGTGCGGCTTCGCAGCGCCGATCCGGGCGACAAGCCGATGATCCAGCCGAATTACCTCTCGACCGACGAAGACCGGCAGGTCGCGGTGGATTCGATCCGGGTTGCGCGCCATATCGTGGCGCAGCCCGCGCTGCAGGCATTCAAGCCGGTCGAATATCTTCCCGGCGAGCAGGTTCGCGACGATGATGACGCGGCATTGATCAAGGCGGCGGGTGACATCGGCACCACGATCTTCCATCCGGTCGGGACCGCGAAGATGGGTCGCCCGGACGATCCGATGGCGGTGGTGGACGAGCGGTTGCGGCTGATCGGGCTCGCCAATGTGCGGGTGATCGACGCCTCGGTGATGCCGACGATCACCTCGGGGAACACCAATTCGCCGACGATGATGATCGCGGAGAAGGGCGCCGCGATGGTGCGTGAGGACGCGCGATGACCGTGGGCTAAAGGATTTGGTTAGACTGTCTGTGCCAGCACGTCCGTCTCATGAGGCGCGCGCCACCCGCGGCGTCCTCGGATGAAGCCGATTGAGGGACCATGCATCCGCTCCTTGCGCGCATCAGGAACATCGTTGCCGACCCGCGCAGGGAGTGGCCACTGATCGCGACCGAGTCCGGTGATCCGATGCGGCTGCTGGTCGGCTATGTCGCGGTACTGGCCGCGATCCCGGCGATCTGCGGATTCATCGGATCGAGCCTGGTGGGCGTGTCGGTCTCTGCGGGCCGCGTGCATGACTCGATCCCGTTCGGACTGGTGCGGGCGCTCATCAGCTATCTGTTCAGCTTCGTGATCGTGTATCTGACCGCGCTGGCGATCGATGTCATGGCGCCGCTGTTCCAGACCGCACGCAATTCCGGCAATGCGCTGAAGCTTGCCGTCTATTCCTTCACGCCGGTGTGGCTGGTCGGCATCGTGCTGATGGTGCCGGGACTGCGATTTCTCGCGATCCTCGGCCTTTATGCGATCCGGCTGCTGTGGACCGGCCTGCCGCCGCTGATGGGGACGCCGCGGCCGAAGGTGCTGCCTTACGCCATGGCGATCGTCGCAGCGGCCTTTGTCATCACCGTCGTGATGTCGATCATCCAGGGCGCCGTCACGGTGCTGCCGTTCCAGGAGTGACGCGCCAGGAGTGATGCGCCAAGGAATGACGCGCTACGGCAGCGCCCGCAGATAGCGGATCGGCCGGCCCGCGGTCAGCGATTGCGCCGCCGCGATGATGGCATTCGCGTCGATGCCGTAATGCCGGTACAGATCGGGCAGCGATCCGGTCTGACCGAAATGCTCGACACCGAGCCCGCGCGTACGGTGGCCATACACGCCGCCGAGCCATGACAGCGTGGCCGGATGGCCGTCCAGCACGGTGACCAGTCCGCAATGCGGCGGCACCTCGTCCAGCAGGCGCTCGACATGCGACCGCGCATGCACAAGGCCGCGTTCGCGGGCGCGCTGGGCTGCTGTCCAGCCGGCATTGAGACGGTCGGCCGAGGTCACGGCGAGCAGGCCGATGTCGCGGCGGTCCTCGCCCATCAGGCCGACCGCCTCGATCGCTTCCGGCGCGATCGCGCCGCTATAGGCCACGACCACCTGCGCATTCGGACCGGGTTTGCGCATCCAGTAGGCGCCGTCGATGATCGCCTGCTGCAGATCGTCAGTCATGGCGCGTTGCGGCTGTTCGATCGGGCGCGTGGACAGCCGCAGATAGACCGAGCCGCCGGTTTCGTCGCGCAGCCAGTTTCGTTCCGAAGGCGCCGCGTCGTCGTCCTTCTGGATGTAGTCCAGCGCAAAGCGCAGGATCACTGCAAGCTCGTCGACAAAGGCCGGCTCGAACGATGCGAGGCCGTCCTGCGCCATGCCGATCAGCGGCTGCGCGATCGATTGATGCGCACCGCCTTCGGGCGCCAGCGTGATGCCCGATGGGGTCGCCACCACGATGAAGCGCGCATCCTGGTAGCAGGCATAATTCAGCGCATCGAGCCCGCGCGCGATGAAGGGATCGTACAGCGTGCCGATCGGCAGCAGCCGCTCGCCCTCGATCGCATGCGACAGCCCGAGCGCCGAGAGCAGGATGAACAGGTTCATCTCGGCGATGCCAAGCTCGATGTGCTGGCCGTCCGGCGAGAACTCCCAGGCGAAGGTCGAGGGGATGCGTTCGTTGCGGAAGGTGTCGAGCGCGGAGCTGCGCGCGAACAGCTTGCGCCGGTTCACCCAGGCGCCGAGATTGGTCGAGACTGTGACGTCCGGCGATGTCGTGACGATGCGGGAGGCATAGGCCTCCTTCGATTTGCCGATCTCGTTCATCAGCGCGCCGAAGCCAGTCTGGGTCGAGGTGACCGCCTGCGCGGGCACCGTCAGGACCGGCGGGATCTCGATGTGCGGAGCCGCGATGGCGGGCTTGCGTTGCGCGAACGGCACCTTGTCGAGGAAGCTTTGCAATGTTTGCGCGGGCAGCGTGAGGCCCTCGAAGGCATCCCACTCGTGGCCCGGCCGCACGTTGTTCTGCGTGCGGAAGGTTTCCATCTGCGCCGGCGTCATCAGCCCGGCGTGATTGTCCTTGTGGCCGGCCATCGGCAGGCCGAAGCCTTTCACGGTGTAGCAGATGAAGCAGACCGGGCGGTCATGCTTGATGCTGCCGAACGCCTTGAGCAGCGCGGGCAGGTCGTGGCCGCCGAGATTGTTCATCAGCCGCGCCAGTTCGTCGTCGGAGCGCTTCTCGATCAGTGCGCTCACCGGACCCTGATCGCCGATCTCGTCGTTGAGGCGCTTGCGCCAGGCCGCGCCGCCCTGGAACACCAGCGCGGAGTACAGCGGGTTCGGGCAGGCATCGATCCAGGCGCGCAGCTTGTCGCCGCCCGGCTCGCGGAATGCTTCCTCCTGCAGCGAGCCGTATTTGACGATGACCACGTCCCAGCCGAAATTCTTGAACAGCTGCTCGTAGCGCTCCCACAGGCCTTCGCGCACCACCGCGTCGAGACTTTGCCGGTTGTAGTCGACGATCCACCAGCAATTGCGCAGGTCCTGCTTCCAGCCTTCGAGCAGCGCCTCGAAGATATTGCCTTCGTCGAGTTCGGCATCGCCGACCAGCGCGACCATGCGCCCTTCCGGCTTGTCCTTGGCGAGGCCGTGCGCGTGCACGTAATCCTGCACGATGGACGAGAACAGCGTCTGCGCGACGCCAAGGCCCACCGAACCGGTCGAGAAATCGACGTCGTCGATGTCCTTGGTGCGAGAGGGATAGCTCTGTGCGCCCTTGTAGCCGCGGAAGTTCTCCAGCTTCTCGCGGGTCTGCTTGCCGAGCAGATACTGGATCGCGTGGAAGATCGGCGACGCATGCGGCTTCACCGCGACGCGATCCTGCGGCCGCAGGATGTCGAAATACAGCGCGGTCATGATGGTTGCGAGCGAGGCCGACGACGCCTGGTGGCCGCCGACCTTCAGTCCGTCGACATTCTCGCGCAGATGGTTGGCGTTGTGGATCGTCCAGCTGGCGAGCCACAGCACCTTCTTTTCGAGCTCGGACAGGATGTCGATGCGGGTATCGGGCATGACGCGACCCTCGGTGATTGCCGGTTTACATGGGTGTCGCATGGCGGCGCTGGCAGTGGTCTTCAACTTTCACTAGGAATAGTCGCGTTGTTGATCTAATCAGCCAAGGTTATCGCAGGATTTGGCAGAATCGTTCAAAATGCAGCTCGATGCCACCGACCGCAAAATTCTGACCCTCCTGCAGGAGGACGGCCGGATGAGCCTTGCGACACTGGCCGAACGGGTCGGGCTGTCGCCGTCGCCTTGTCTGCGCCGGGTCCGCATTCTCGAACGGGCGGGCATCATCGCGCGCTACGTCGCGGTGTTGAACCAGCGCGAGGTCGGGCTGCCGGTCAGCGTGTTCGTCTCGATCAAGCTGGAAAGCCAGCGCGAGGAGGCGCTCGCGAAATTCGGCAAGGCGATCGCGCGCTGGCCGGAGGTGCTGGAATGCTATCTGATGACCGGGCCGCGCGATTATCTGCTGCGCGTTGTGGTCGCCGACCTCAGCGCCTATGAGCAGTTCCTGAAAACCAGGCTGACGCGACTCGACGGCATCGCCTCGATCGAATCCAGCTTCGCGCTGGAGCAGGTGAAATATACCAACGTGTTGCCGGTGTGATCTCGTCATTCCGGGGCGCTTGCGCAGCAAGCGAGCCCGGAATCCATAACCACCCGGGGGAGTATGGATTCCGGGTCTCGCCCTTTGGGCGATCCCGGAATGACTAGCCCCGGTTCCGCAACACCAGGCACGCGCCGCCCACCTTGCGCAGGCTGTTGCACAGCTGATCCGCCTGCGTGCGCGTGTCGGCGCCGATCCGCACCTGGTAGAAGACCGCGCGTCCGCGCGTCCGCAGCACCGATGACTGCAGGCCCGGATCCTTGCCCGCGAGCACGCCTCCGTATTGCTTGAGCGCCCGCGCATACATCGCCATGGCGCGATCGCGCGAGAAGCCGGCGCCGAGCTGCACGCCCCAGGGCTGCGCCAGCGAATGCATCACGCGCTTCGTCAGCTGGTCGAGGAACGGGCTGGGCGAACGCTTCAAGAGGGCCATCAGTTCGCCGCAGCCGGGTTGCCGCTTGTGCTCCTTGGGCTTGTCATGGCCCTCGCGCGGCTTGCTCCGCTCGGCGGCCCAGTCGTCGACCGTCATCCCGGTAATTGCGGAGACATAATTGCGGGTCTCGCCCGGCATGTTTCCGGTGCCGTCCAGCCACTCGCGCACGCGGCGCGGGCCCGCGTTATAGGCGGCGGCGGCGAGCCCGAGGTTGCCGAATTGCAGCCACAGCTCCTTCAGGAATTCCGCCGATTTCGGCAATGCCTGCACCGGGTCGAACGGATCGAGCAGGCCGCGCTCGGCGGCGGTGCCGGGCATGAATTGCGCCATGCCCTGCGCCCGCTTGCCGCTGCGGGTCACCGGGCCAATCGCGTCGGCGCGGAAGCGGCTTTCCTGCCAGATCACCCGCGCAAAGAATTCGAACGGCAGGCCGTGGTCGCGCGCGGCCGATTCGATCATCAGGCAGATCGAGTCATCGGATGAGCGGGATTCTGCGCGCGCCTCCGAAAACGAAGCATCCGCGAGCCCCATTGCGCTCGCAACGACCGCAGACCTGCATGCGATTTTCCAAGCGTTGTTCCAAGACGCGCCCGGCACAGCTTTGTCCCGTTACCGCAAGGAGCGAAGGAAGCCCGTCACGCCGCATGTTGGGGCCGCTCCTGCCGGGCATGGCATCGCCGCGCCGGCAGGATGACCGATCACAATTCAGAACGTGCTCTTCAGTTTCAGATGGTCCATCCGGCTGATCGACTGGACGTTGAAATGCTGATCCTTGCCGTCGCGGCTGACGTCCAGCGGGACGACGATGCCGGCGCCGCCGAGCGACCAGAGCTTGCGATAGAACTCCGGCAGGGTTTTCGGCGCATCGCCGCCAACGCTGGTGATCAGATCGCCCTTCTGCAGGCCGGCCTTTTCGGCCGGCGAGTTCGGCGTCACCCGCGACACCACGAGACCGCGATCGGTGGCCTGGGTGTTGAGTCCGATCCACGGCTTCTGCAGGCCGCTGACCGAGCCATTGGCGATCAGGTCGGCGAGGATCGGCTTGATGAGGTCGGTCGGAATATACAGATTACCGGCGCCACCACCCGATCCCGACACATCGCCGACGATCAGCGAACCGACGCCGACCAGCTTGCCGTCGCGAGTGATCAGCGCCGCGCCGCTCCAGTGCGAATGCGCAGGCGCGGTAAAGATCGCGCCCTCGACCAGATATTCCCAGGGGCCGGCAAATTCGCGGCGTGAGACCACGCGCGCCGGGGCGATGCCGTCGCGTCCGCCGAAACTCGCCGCCAGCACCGGATCCCCGACCTTCAGGTCCTTGGAGCTGCCGAACAGGATCGGCCGCACCTTCAGCGGCGCCACCGCCTTGAGCAGGCCAAAGCCGGTATCGTGATCGTATCCGACGATGGTGGCCGGTATCTTGCGGCCATCATTGGTAATGGCTTCGGCGGCATGGGCTTCCACCATCAGGTAGCCGATGGTGAGAATGAGGCCGTCGTCGTCGATCACGATCCCGGAACCGTCGCGTTCCTGGCCGAGATTGTCGACCGTGCGGCCGTCGGGATTGATGTAGGTCTTGATCCGGACCACGGACGACAGAAGGTCGTCCGTACTGGTCTTCATGCCTTCGCCCTGCGCGAAGGCGGAACCGGACGCGGCTGCAAGCAATAACGCCGAGACCAGCAACAGCACCACGCGCATGGGCAGTGACTTTCGCATCAAGGCCTCCATCTGGTTCGCCGGTTGAAACTCCGAACCGAATCGGAGGGGCAAGACCGGTGCCAATTATAGAGGCACGAGCGGGCGGTCTCACAAGGGGTTGACGCGCGTGGCTGGCGCTTTGCGCGGTATTCCAGCGGGCGCGCCTGTCAAAATTGCGTCAGCCCTGGGGCGGCGCGGCGTCACGCGGGTCCAATCGACGCATTTGCAATCCACCGGACGGGTCGCGCGAGTTCCCGTTCCGTGCGGTAGGTGCACGGCAAAGCGATCATCGGAATGTGAGAAGCGCATCCGCGAATAGCGTGCGCGCCGGCGGGTTGGCGGGAGGTGAGGGTGTCACGATTCACGTGAGGAGAATGCGATGCGTAAGTGTCTCGTCACTGCAGCCGCGACCGCAATGACCGTCTCGATCGCGTTCGCGCAGACCGCGCCGACCAAGGTCGGCGATTCCGCCAAGGGCAAGGTGCTGACCGATCAGAAGGGCATGACGCTCTACACCTACGACAAGGATGCCGATGGCAAGTCGGTCTGCAACGGCCCCTGTGCCGCCAACTGGCCGCCGCTAATGGCATCGGCCGATGCGAAGGCGGACGGTTCCTACGCCGTGATCACGCGCGACGATGGCAGCCGGCAATGGACTTACAAGGGCAAGCCGCTCTACACATGGGTGAAGGATACCAAGCCGGGCGACGTTAACGGAGATGGCGTTGCGAACAATGCGTGGCACGCGGCGATGCCGTAGCCCACGGACGCCTTCGCGGCGTTCCTGAAACGGGATCGCGAAAGCGCAGAATACATCGTCAAGCAGCACCTCTCCCGTTTGCAGGAGAGGTGCCGTGTCGCGCCTATTCGAGCCCGGTGGGCACGTTCTTCTGCTCACTCTCGAGCTTCATCCCGGACAGATTTGCCATCGTTTCCATCAGGGTGGCGAAATCCTTCTCCAGATAGGCTTGCGGATCCTTCTGCAGGATCGCATTGCCGATGTGGCCCTGCAGCACCTCGCGCGTGGCCGCCGTCGAGGGCATGGGAACCTTCCATTCGCGGCCGAGCTCCAGCCCGAGGTCGAGGTCCTTCAGCAAGAGTTCCGGGGTGAAGGTCGTGGTCCAGTCGAGATTGACCAGGGCCGGCGACTTGTAGCGCGTGAACATCGAGCCCATGACGCCGTTGTTCATGAACTTCAGGAACGCCTCGCGCGGTACGCCCATCTTGTTGGCGAGCAGCGTGATCTCGATCAGGTTCTGGATCACCACGCCAAGCATCACGTTGTGCGCGATCTTGCAGACGCGGGCGAGTTCGCCATCGCCGACATAGGACACGCCGTTCGGCGCGAACTTGAGGACCATGTCCTCGACCTTGCGGAAAGCGGCTTCCGGACCCGAGGCGACGGCCGACAGCTTGCCAGCCTTGATCACCTTGGCATTGCCCGACACCGGGCAGGCGACGAATTCGGACCCCAACCCTTTGAGCTGCTCGCGGATCTCGGCGGAATCGTCGACCGAGATGGTGGAGCAGTCGACCACGATCTTCGGCATCTTGCCCTGGCCGTTCGGCGCGACGCCGTTCGGGCCGAAATAGACTTCCTTCACGTCCTTGCCGGCGGAGACGATGGAAAACAGCACGTCTACGCCGTTCAGGTCGGACAGCTTGTCGACGACCTTGCCGCCGATCTTGGTGAGTGGTTCGGCCTTGGCCTTGGTCCGGTTCCAGATCGAGACATCGTAGCCGGATTTCAGAAGCCACTCGGCCATCGCGTAGCCCATGCGGCCCATGCCGATCCAGCCGATCTTGGTCGTCGTCGCCATTCCTGTTTCCTCCCGCATTGTTGTCAGTCTCGTAACACAGGCGGCATGCGCCGCAAGGACTTCGCAAGCCTGTGAGGCGGACCTATGATCTTGCGGGAGGTCGCCCATGCCAGTCATCGTTTCGCTCGAAGATGCCCTTGCCCCCGTTGCCGACGGCTGTCTGCTGGCGGTGCCGCGCGAGCAGGCCGGCGTTGCGATGGAGGCCACGCGGGCCCTGATCCGCCGCAATGTGAAAAATCTGCATCTGGTGGCGTTGCCGGCCGCGACCATCCAGGCCGACATGCTGATCGGCGTCGGGTGCGTGGCGACGCTGGAAACCTCGGCGGTCAGCCTCGGCGAGGCTGGGCCGGCCCCGCGTTTTACCGCAGCGATGACCTCGGGCAGTTTGCGGATGAAGGACGCCACCTGCCCGGCGCTGTATGCGGCGTTCGAGGCCGGGGAGAAGGGCAATCCGTTCATGCCGCTGCGCGGGCTGATCGGTTCCGATCTGATGAAAATTCGTGACGACTGGAAGGTGATCGACAATCCGTTCGGCAACGACGATCCGATCGTGCTGCTGCCGGCGATCCGGCCTGATGTCGCGCTGTTTCATGCGCCGATGGCGGATCGCGCCGGCAATGTCTGGATCGGCCGCCAGCGCGATCTCGGCACGCTCGCGCATGCCTCGCACAAGACCGTGGTGACGGTGGAGCGCATCCACGATGGAAATCTGCTCGACGATCCGGTGCTGGCGGCCGGCGTGCTGCCAGGCTTCTACGTCGAGACCATCGCGGTGGTGAAGAACGGCGCCTGGCCGCTGTCGCTGCCGGATCATTATCCGGTCGATGTGGCGCATATGAGCGAATACGCGCGGCTGGCAAAGGCCGCGGAAGGCTTCGCGCGCTATTGCGACGCGCATGTGTATGGGAAGAAGGCGGCGTAGCTTTGTGTTCGCGCGCTCTGAAGGCGACGCGGTTGTTTTCCTTTACCTCCCCCTGAAAGGGGGGGCGCTCGACTGAGCAGAGCGAAGGAGAGCGGGTGGGGGTCGATTACGATCGCCCTTCGGGCCGGACCCCCTCCCAACCCCCCTTTCAGGGGGAGGGTTGGAACGGTGCCTGCGCAAACGAAATGCGGTCTTGAGAGCAGAGAATAAAAAGATGACCTTCCAGCCCGAAGAACTCCTGATCGCATCCGTTGCCGACCTGATCGGCGATGTCCGCCACATCGCGGTCGGCAATGCCTCGCCGATTCCGGCAGCGGCCGCTTTGCTCTGCCGCGCGCGCGGCAACGGGCGGCCTTATGTCTCGCTGCTGCAAAGCCGCAAGCACAATTTCTTCACCGAAGGCGGCGTCGAATTGTTCGATTGCGCGGGGCAGGGGCGGATGGATGTGTTCTTCCTGTCCGGCGGCGAGATCGACGGCGAGGGCAACATCAATCTCGTCGGCATCGGCGATCACGACAAGCCGCAGGTGCGCTTTCCCGGATCGTTCGGTTCGGCGTATCTGTATTTCGTCGTGCCGAAGGTGATCCTGTTTCGCACCGAGCATTCGCGCCGCACGCTGGTGCCGAAGGTCAACTTCATCAGCGCGCCGGGTGTGAACGAGCCGAACGTGTACCGAAACGGCGGGCCTGTGGCGCTGATCACCAATCGCTGCCTGTTTGCATTCGACAAGGAGCGGCGTCGCTTCCGCCTGCAGAGCGTGCATCCCGGTCATGCGGTCGAGGAAATCGCCGAGCATACGGGCTTCGACTTCGATCGGCCGGATAGCGTGCCGGAAACGCCGGCGCCAGACGCGGACACGCTGCGGATCATGCGCGAGGTGGTCGCGCCGGAACTGGCCGAGGTCTATCCGCAATTCGCGCAGAAGGTTTTCGGCATCGTGAAAGCAGCCTGAGCGCTGACATCGCCGGGCTTGACCCGGCAATCCATCTCGCGGTCAATTCTTCGAACAACAAGAATGGATGCCCTGGGGCAAGCCCGGGCATGACACCGGGGTGGGAGACGAAATGCCGATCGAGCCAGTCGAAGTCGCGGTCATTGGCACCGGATGGTGCGGCGGCATTCGTGCCGAGACGCTGTCACGCTATCCGCTGGTGAAGAAGCTGCATGTCTGCGACATCAGACCCGATCGCCTGAAGGAAGTGCAGGCCCTCACCAATGCCGCGGTGGCGACGCTGGATTATCAGGACATCGTGCGGAACGACGCGATCCGCGTCGTCTACATCTCCACCACCCCGGAGAACACGCATTTCCCGATCGCGCGCGACTGCCTGAAGGCCGGCAAGCATGTGCTGCTCGAAAAGCCGATCGCGCTCGAACTCTACGAAGCCGACGAACTCATCGCCATTTCGAAGCGCAACAACGTCAAGTTCACCATCGGCTATTCGCAGCGCTTCAATACGAAGTTCGCCTACGCCAAGAAGAAGCTGAATGACGGCACCCTCGGCAAGCCGGTCTCGGTGATGGTGAGCCGGCATCTGTCGCGCAGCCTCGGCAAGAAGATCGCGAGCCGCGTACGGCTGTCGCCCGCCGCGATGGAATCCACCCACGACCTCGACATCGTGTTCTGGCTGCTGGAGCCGGCTAGGCCGGTCAGCGTCTATGCGCAGGGCGCCTATGGCTACATGCAGCCGGTCAACGGTTCCTATGACATCATGTGGTCCACGGTAAAAATGGACAACGGCGTCCTCGTCGCCATCGGCGGCGGCTGGAATCTGCCGCCGAGCTATCCGAACTACTGCGCCACCACCATCGAGATCACCGGCACCGAGGGCTCGCTGTTCCTCGACGATACCGCCCGCGATCACTGGCTGAATACCGTGAAGGACGGCATGCAATATCCGATGTCCACCATGCCCGGCGAGCAGGTCGACCATGTCTTCGCCGGCCAGATGGGGCCGGAAACCATCCACTTCCTCGAATCCTGCCTGATGGACCGGCCGCCGATGGTATCGCCGGAAAGCGCGCGAACGGTGATGGAATGCTACCTCGCCGCCGACCTGTCCGCCGAGCGCAACCAGCCGGTCGACATACCGTTGACCAACGAGACGCTGGCCGGCATCGCGGACATGATCAAGGCGCAGCGCGCGCCCCTTCCATAAGGCGTTTCGCCAGCGTATCACCTCCTCATGGTTGCTGATTCCGATCACCCCCACCACGGTCCGCGTGTCGAGGACGACGTTCTGATTCGCGGGCGCGGCAATTTCGTCGACGACGTCGAAAAGCAGGGCGTCGCCCACGCCGTGTTCGTGCGCTCGCCGCATGCCCATGCCGCCATCACGTCGATCTCGCTGGACGCGGCCCTGCAATGCCCCGGCGTGCTCGGCATTCTCACCGCCGCCGATCTCGAGGGGATCGGCTCGGTGACGCGGCATCCGCCGATCGCCGGTCGCGGCGGCGCGAAGATCGCGTTCTCGCACCGTCCCTGCCTCGCGCAGGGCAAGGTCATGCATGTCGGCGAAGCCGTCGCCATGGTGGTCGCGGACAGCCTCGCCCAGGCGCTCGACGCGGCCGAAAAGGTTGAAGTCGCATACGAGGAACTGCCGGCGCTGGTCGATGCGCAGGACGCGCTGAAGCCCGACGCGCCGCAATTGTTCGACGGCATCGCCGGCAATCTTGCGATCGACTTTCCCGGTCCCGTCGACGATCCCGCCAATGTCGCCGCGGTCGACGAGATCATCAAATCCGCCGCGCATGTCGCGCGCGTCACCGTCGTGCAGCAGCGCATGGTCATGGCGCCGATGGAAACGCGCGGCGGCACGGCGCAATATGACGCAAAGGCCGGACGCTACACCCTGCGCGTCTGTTCGCAGGGGGCGGGCCCGATGCGCGATATGGTCGCCGCCATCATGGGCATCGACAAGCAGATGCTGCGCGTCCTGACCGACGATGTCGGCGGCGCGTTCGGCCTCAAGAGCGGCGCCTATCCGGAATATCCGGTGCTGCTGGCTGCGGCGAAGAAATACGGCCGCAAGGTCCACTGGATGGCGAGCCGCTCGGAAGCCTTCAACAGCGATAACCAGGGCCGCGACAACGTCACGATCGGCGAACTCGCGCTCGACGCCGACGGCAAGTTCCTCGCCCTGCGCGCGCGGCAGATCCAGAATCTCGGGGCCTATGTCGCCTCCGCCGGCATCCAGCTCGCGACCAACAATTTTGCGCGCTGCTTTCCGGCGATGTACGACATCGGCAAGATCGATATCGGCGTGCAATGCGTCTACACCAACACGATTCCGACCGGGCCCTACCGCGGCGCCGGCCGCCCGGAAGCCAATTATCTGATCGAGCGGTTGGTCGATGAAGCCGCGCGCGTGACCGGCCTCGACAAGGTCGAGATCCGCAAGCGCAACCTGATCCCGTCGTCGGCGATGCCGTTCAAGACCGCGATCGGAACGACCTTCGACTCAGGCGAGTTTCCGCAGATCTTCGACAAGGCGCTGGCGCTTGCGGACATCGGCGGTTTCGAGCAGCGCCGCGCGCAATCGCACGAGAATGGCAAGCTGCGCGGCATCGGCATCTCGTGTTTCCTCGAGCATTCCGGTGGCGTGCCGAACGAAGGTGCGTGGCTGACCTTCCCCGGCAATGGTACGCTGGTCGTGAGCCTGAATGTCGGCAACACCGGCCAGGGCCACGCCACGATCTATCCGCGCCTTGTCGCGGACACGCTCGCGATCGATCCCGCGCTGGTGAAATATCGTCAGGGCGACAGCGATTTCGACATCAAGGGCTGGCCGTCGGTCGCCTCGCGTTCGACCATCACGGCTGGCACGGCGGTGGTGCGCACGGTCGAAGCCATGATCGAGAAGGGCCGGCTGCTGGCCGCGCAACTTCTCGAAGCCGACCAGAAGGACATTGCCTATCGCCGCGGGCTGTTCGAAGTGGTCGGCACCGACCGCTCGATTTCACTCTTCGATCTCGCGGCGAAAGCCGCCGAGATGAAGGAGAAGGGCGAGATCGCGGAAAGCCTCGATACCAAGCGCGATGTCGATACGCCGCAGACCTTCCCGAACGGCTGCCATATTGCCGAGGTGGAGATCGAGCCGGAAACCGGCGAGGTGGCCGTGGTCGGCTATTACGCGGTGGACGATTGCGGAACGGTGCTCGATCACACGCTGGCGCACGGCCAGGTCCATGGCGGCATCGCGCAGGGCCTCGGCCAGGTGCTGCTGGAGAAAGCGGTCTACGACACCGCGAGCGGACAACTCGTCACCGGCTCGTTCATGGATTACGCAATGCCGCGCGCGCTCAACATGCCACCGCTGTTGCGTGACGATTCGCATCCGGTTCCCGCGACCACCAATCCGCTCGGCGTGAAGGGTGTGGGCGAAGCCGGCACGACCGCATCGCTCGCGGCGATCATGAATGCGATCGCGGATGCGATCCCTGCGGCCGCGCATATGGACATGCCGGCGACCATGGAGAAGGTCTGGCGCGCGTGCCAGGGTATGGAGCTTCCGCGCGCCAGGGAGGCCGTGGAGTCCGATCACGGCGACGCGGCGGAGATCGAGGTGGAGCCGCTGCCGCAAAGTGAATAGGCGGTGCCCGCTCTCACGCCTTTTCGCGGCAGCAAACCGTCATTGCGAGCACCGTCATTGCGCCCGAAGCGAAGCAATCCACCTCTGCTTGGGTGATTGCTTCGTCGCCTGCGCTCCTCGCAATGACGGGCGTCAGCCCTGCGAGATGAACTTGCGGTTGGTATAGGCCTCCAGCCCCTCGATGCCGCCTTCCTGGCCGTAGCCGGATTCCTTGATGCCGCCGAATGGCGTTTCCGGCGTCGAGATCGCGACCGAATTCACGCCCACCATGCCCGATTGCAGCGCGTCGCCGATCATCGTCGCCGTTTGCGCGTTGGTCGTGAAGGCATAGGACGCCAGCCCGAACGGCAGCGAATTGGCGCGCTCCACCACCTCGTCGAAGGTCTTGAAGCGAATGATCGGTGCCACCGGGCCGAACGGCTCCTCGGTCATGACCTTCGAATCGTCCGGCACATCGGTGATCACCGTGGGTTCGAAGAAATAGCCCTGGTTCCCGCGCCGCTTGCCGCCGGTGACGATCTTGCCGCCGCGGCTGGTGGCGTCCTGCACGATGGCTTCCATCGCATCGAGCCGGCGCGGATTGGCGAGCGGGCCCATCGTGGTGTCCTTCTCGAGGCCGTCGCCGAGTTTCACGTTGCCCGCGAATTCGGTGAAGCGCTTCACGAAACGATCGTAGACGCCGTCCTGCACATAGAAGCGGGTCGGCGAGATGCAGACCTGGCCGGCATTGCGATACTTGAAGGCCGCGATGGTGTCGGCGGTCTTTTCCGGATCGGCGTCGCCGAACACCACGACCGGCGAATGACCGCCCAGCTCCATGGTCGCGCGCTTCATGCCCTTGGCGGCGAGGCCGGCCAGCAGCTTGCCGACCGGGACCGACCCGGTGAACGAAATCTTCTTCACGCTGTCGGCGCCGATCAGATGTTCGGAAACTTCCGCAGGCACGCCGAACACGAGGTTGAGCACGCCTTTCGGCAACCCCGCATCGGCGAAGCACTTCACCAGTTCGACGCAGGAGCCGGGGGTTTCTTCGGACGCTTTGATGATAATCGAACAGCCGGCGGCGAGCGCGCCGGCGATCTTGCGCACCGGCGTCAGCGTCGGAAAATTCCACGGCGTGAAGGCGGCGACCACGCCGACCGGTTCCTGCAGCACGAGCTGGCGGATGTTCTTGCCGCGGCCGGGCACGATGCGGCCATAGGCTCTGCGGCCTTCTTCCGCCATCCAGTCGATGATGTCGGCGGTGACGATCACCTCGCCCTTGGCCTCGACCAGCGGCTTGCCCTGCTCCTGCACCATCACGCGAGCGATATGGTCGGCGCGCTCGCGCACGAGATCGGCGGCCTTGCGCATCACCCGGGCGCGGTCATAGGCGGTGGTTGCGCGCCAGACGGCGAGCCCCTTGTCGGCCGCGGCCAATGCGCGGTCGAGATCGGCCTTCGATGCATGCGGCAGCGTGCCGAGCGATTTGCCGGTGGCGGGATTGATGACCTCCTCGCCCTTGCGGCCCGCGCCGTTGAGCCACTCGCCGTCGATGTAAAGCTGAAGGTCGGTGTACATGCTTGGTCCCTTGCTCTGCGTCTGAACCGTCATCCTGAGGTGGCGGCAAAGCCGCCCTCGAAGGATGAACGGCCACCGTTCGGGCCGTCGCCCTTCGAGGCCGCGCTCCGCGCGGTCACCTCAGGGTGACGGGGATAGGCTAGGCTGGTCGCGCGCGTCTTAGCAGTTTTGGCCCCGTGCGGCCACCTCGCCGCGCGGAGGCCGCGTTTCACCAAGTGAAATCGCAGCTGTTGAACCGGGCGTCACTGCCCCTTGAACGCCGGCTTGCGCTTTTCCAGGAAGGCGGTGCGGCCTTCTATATAATCCTTGCTGTCGAAGCAGCGCTTCACGGCGGCCGCGACACTGTCGATATCGCGCTCCGCTTCGTCCTTGAGGAGTTCGTTGATCGCGAGCTTCGCTGCGCCCATCGTCAGCGGCGCGTTTGCCGCAATCATGCTGCCGTAGCTCCTGACGTAGTTCTCCAGGTCCTCGTCCGGCACCACGCGATTCACGAAGCCCATCATCCGCGCCTCTTCGGCATCGAATTGCCGCGCGGTGAAGAAGATCTCCTTGGCGAAGGAGGGCCCGACGACAGTCATCAGGCGCCGGACACCTTTGTGATCGTAGCCGAGCCCGAGCTTGGCGGCCGGGATGCCGAATTTTGAGCCCGGTGTCGCGATGCGTACGTCGCAGCAGGTTGCGAGCGCCATGCCGCCGCCGATGCAATAGCCGCGGATCATCGCGATGGTCGGCTTCGGAAAATCGTGGACGGCGGAGAAAGCCTGTTCGGTGGTGGCGTTGTATGTCGCGACCGCTTCCTCGCTCGAGCGTTCGGAGGCGAATTTCGAGATGTCGGCGCCGGACACGAAGGCCTTGCCGCCAGCCCCGGTCAGGACCACGGCGCGCACCTCGGGATCGTCGCGGAATTGCGCGAGGATGTCGCGCGTCGCGGCCCACATCTCCAGTGACACCGCGTTGTGCCGCTCGGGATTGTTGAAGATCACGTAGCCGACCCCGCCTTCTTTTCGCGAGAGCATCTTGTCGGTCATTTGCTGCTTCCTTGTGACTTCGTGCGCTGCATCTTATCGCCGTTCGTCCCCGCGAAAGCGGGACCCAGGACCACAAGCAGGGCATTGGCTCGTGACGCTGGGTTCCTGCTTTCGCGTGGACGAACGGAGTTTGCTACACCGCGCCAGCGTTCCTCAGTTCTTCGATCTCGTCCGTGCTGAATCCGAATTCGGCCAGCACCTCGTCGGTATGCTCGCCGCGCTCCGGCGTATGCATCACCACCTTGCTGGGCGTGCGCGACAGCGAGAACGGCTGCCGGATCACCTTCAGCGTGCCGCGGTCGGGCGTTGCCATATCGGTCGCCACACCGAGATGCTGCACCTGCTTGTCGGCGAAGACCTCATCCATGGTGTAGATCGGACCGGCGGCGACGCCTTCGGCATTCAGCCGTTCGATCCACGATGCGCTGGTGTCGCTTGCGAGCGTCCTTTCGATGTCGGCGTTCAGCGCGTCGCGGTTCTTCAGGCGCAGTGCGTTGGTCGCGTAATCGGGATGCTCGGTCAGATGCTCGCCGCCGATCGCCTTGCAGAAGCGCGCCCAGGTCGGCGAGCCGGTGGTCGCGATGTTGATGTGCCCGTCCTTCGTCCTGTAGACGCCGGTCGGCACCGCGGTCGGATGATTGTTGCCGGCCTGGCCCGGCACCTCCTTGTCGATCAGCCAGCGCGCGGCCTGGAAATCGAGCAGGAAAATCTGCGAGGCGAGCAGCGAGGTCTCGACATATTGGCCCTCGCCGGATTGTTCGCGCTCGAGCAGCGCGGTCATGACGCCGAGCGCTGCGAACAGGCCGGCGGCCATGTCGGCGACCGCGGCGCCCGCCCGTACCGGGCCCTGTCCCGGCAGCCCCGTGACCGACATGATGCCGCCCATGCCCTGCGCGATCTGGTCGAACCCCGGCCATTTCTCGTAGGGGCCGTCCTGGCCATAGGCCGAGATGCTGGCATAGACGATGCGCGGATTGACGGCTTTGAGGTCCGGATAATCGATCCTCAGGCGCCGTTTGACGTCGGGACGATAGTTCTCGATCACGACGTCTGCGTGTTCTACGAGCCTTAACAGGGCGGTGCGGCCGGCCTCGCTCTTCAGATCGAGCGTGATGCTGCGCTTGTTGCGGTGCAAATTCTGGAAATCCGCGCCGTGGCGGGCCCCGCCGATCGGATCACCGCCCTCCAGCCGCTCCGGCGCCTCAATCTTGATCACATTGGCGCCCCAATCCGCCAATTGCCGAGCGCATGTCGGCCCCGCCCGCACCCGGGTCAGATCCAGCACGGTGAAGCGGGCAAGCGCAGTCGACGCACGAGGAATATTCGGGGAAGCCGGCACGGTGGGAACTCCGCAAGGCGCATTACCACCCGACAATCCCCGATGCGGCAGGCAAATTCAACTGATGGAACCGGGACCTAGGCCTTCCTGATCCGGAATTTCAAAACGTCTGCGCCCCGCTCAGTATCCTCGAGCACATCGCCGGTCTGATTGATCAGATTCGGGATGTCGATTGCGGCCAGCGGGTCGGTGCATTCGACCAGGATCACATCGCCCGCAGCCATGCCGCTCAGCACCTTCCGGGTCCGCAGCGCCGGGAGGGGGCATTTGAGTCCCCGCAAATTGATGGTCTTTTCGGTCATCCCCATCGGCCCAAGGCTATACCGACGCAACTGGCGTGCTTGCAAAGCGATAAATATTTCAGCGACTAGACCCAGTATGGGGGGTTCGTCAGAAACGCAACCATGAATGCGGACAAGGCCTGTCATCAGCGCATCGGACGGCTGACCCCGCTTGCCGATGTCTTTTCGGCGATTGCGGAGATCGCGCCCGTGACGCCACGCGACGTCGCGCTTGCGGACGCTCGCGGCGGCATCGTCGCGACGGATATTGCCATTGCCCACCGGCTTCCGGCGGGGCCGCTTGCGCTGCGCGACGGTTGGGCCGTGGACGCCGAGGCAACACGCGACGCCGGACCCTATGCGCCGCTGACATTGCAGCCCTCACCGCAGCGGGTGGAAGCGTTCGCTGCTTTGCCTGCGGGGACCGACGCCGTCGCTTCGCTCGATTCGGTAACGGCGATCGGTGATCTGATGCAGATCATGGCGCCTGCCGCTTCAGGGGAAAACGTGCTGCCGCCGGGTGCTGACGCCCAGCAGACCGTTGTCCTGCGCAAGGCGGGCTCGCAACTGCGCGCCAGGGATTGCGCGGTGCTGGCTGCCGCGGGCATGAAAGAAGTCAGCATCCGCCAGCCGCGGGTCTGCGTGGTCAATCGGAAGCCGGGCGATGTCATTCTCGATGCCGCGGCCGCGCTTGTTGCCCACTTCCTTCGTGCCGAGGGTGCGACGGTCGCGAGCGGAAGCGAGCTGGACGATATGCCACACCGCGATGCCGACGCGATCATTGGGATCGGCGGGACTGGCGAGGGGCGCGGCGACGATGCGGTGCTTGCATTGTCGCGCGTCGGCACCGTGACCTGCCATGGTATCGGGCTGGCGCCGGGAGAAAGTGCCGCCTTCGGTTTCATAGGTCATCGCCCGGTCTTGCTCATGCCCGGACGGATGGATGCCGTGCTCGCATGCTGGCTGGTGTTGGGCCGCCGGTTGATTGCGCAGCTGAGTGGCGCTGGTGACGACAGCCGCGTGATGCGATCGGTGCTGGCCCGCAAGGTCACCTCGTCTGTCGGTATCGCGGAGCTTGTATTGCTTCGACGCGACGGTGATCGCGTTGCCCCGCTTGCATCCGGGTATCTCCCGCTCCAATCGTTGGCTCAGTCGGATGGATGGATGCTGGTGCCCGCCGAAAGCGAGGGATATCCGGCAGGCACCGAGATCGAGATGAGGCCGCTGCCGTGAGCCGACTCACCAGACCGGACGATGCGCTGATCGACGCGGTGCGACGCGCGGCACAGCAGGAGCAGTTTCTCGAAGTGGTCTCCGCCGAAGAGGCGACAAGACGCTTCCGCCAGCATCTCGATTTGTCGCCACGCGGCATCCAGCAGGTCCCGCTGGCGGCTTCGCTCGGTCGCGTATTGGCGCGTGACATCGCGGCGTCGATCGACGTGCCACCGTTCGACCGGTCCGGTGTCGATGGCTTTGCGGTGCGCGCCGCCGACACTGCGGGTGCAAGCGAGGCCACGCCGCGCCGGCTGAACCTGAACCGCGAAGTCATCGCTTGCGGCCACGCCCCGCAGATCGAAGTGGCGCCTGGCACGGCCACCGCTCTTGCAACCGGCGGCGTCATTCCACGTGGAGCGGATGCCGTGGTAATGATCGAGCACACCGAATTGCTCGACGATCCGCAGGCGCCGGCCATTGAAATACGAAGGGCAGCAGCGCCGGGACAATTCATCGGATATGCCGGTTCCGACATTGCGCGAGGCGAGACTCTCCTTCGCAAGAACACGCTGATCGGGTCGCGGGAGATCGGCATGCTCGCAGCCTGCGGCATCGCGAAGGTCGACGTGATCCGGCAGCCAAAAGTCGCGGTGCTGTCGACTGGCGACGAACTCGTGCCGGTCGGTGAGGTGTTGCCGCCCGCTGGAATTTACGACAGCAACGGTGCGATCGTGGCGGCCGCGGTGACCGAAGCCGGCGGCGAAGCGGTTTCCTACGGTGCGTTTCCCGATGACGAAGCCGCGCTCGGCCCGGCGATGCAGCGGGCGCTTGCCGAAAACGACATGCTGGTTCTGTCCGGCGGTACCTCGAAAGGCGCGGGTGATCTGTCGCACCGCATCGTGTCGGGGCTCGGCGAGCCCGGCGTCATCGTGCACGGGGTTGCGCTCAAGCCTGGCAAGCCGCTCTGCCTCGCGGTGGCTGACGGCAAACCGGTGATCGTACTGCCGGGATTTCCGACCTCCGCGATCTTCACCTTCCACGCCTTTGTCGCGCCCGTCATCCGTGCGCTGGCTGGTTTGCCGGCAGAGGCCGCGCAAACGGTGAGCGCGCGGATTCCGGTTCGAGTGCCGTCCGAACTTGGCCGCAAGGAATTCGCACTGGTGGCGCTGGTGCAGCGCGACGGCGACACCATCGCCTACCCCTCGCCCAAGGGCTCGGGGTCCGTCACCGCTTTCTCGCAGGCCGACGGATTCATCGAGATCGACGCGCTGGCCAGCGCGCTCGATGCTGATACGCGAACGGACGTTACGCTGATTGGGGCCGGTACGCGCGCGCCCGATCTTGTGATCATGGGCAGCCATGACGTGGCGCTCGATGTTGTGGTGGGCGCGCTCGCGGATCGCGGGTTCACTGCGCGCGTCATCGCGGTCGGCAGCCTCGGTGGCGCCACCGCCGCACGCCGCGGTGAATGCGACATCGCGCCCGTGCACCTAATCGATCCGAAGACCGGTCAATACAACACGCATCTGGTCGGACAGGGCTTGTCGCTCGTCAAAGGCTGGGAGCGTTCGCAGGGACTGCTCTATCGCAGCGGTGACGAGCGCTTCGAGGGCAAGAGCACAGACGAGGCGCTCGCCGCCGCGCTGGCCGATCCGTCCTGCCTGATGGTCAATCGGAATGCCGGGTCCGGCACGCGGGTGTTGCTTGATCAGAAACTGAAGGGGGCGCGCCCGCCCGGCTATTCGAACCAGCCGAAGTCGCACAACGCCGTGGCTGCGGCGATCGCGCAGGGCCGCGCCGACTGGGGCTTTGCGATCGAGCCGGTCGCGCAGATGTATGGCTTGGCCTTCCTGCCGGTTGCGCCGGAAGACTATGATTTCATCGTGGTGGACGCCGGGCAGGACCGGCCGGCTGTCAAAGCGTTCCGCGAGGTATTGCGTGACGAAACGACACGAAACCGCATCCGGGCGCTGGGCATGCGCCCGGCAGGGGACTGACGGGGCGTTAGCTACGCCGCCCGCGATCCCAATAGTCGCTCGCCGGGGCGCTTTGTTGTAAGAAAAGCCATGCGCATCATCGGCCTCGCCGGCTGGAGCGGCTCCGGCAAGACAACCCTCCTGACCAAGGTCATCCCGTGCCTGACCGGGCGCGGCAAACGGGTTTCGACCCTCAAGCACGCACACCATAATTTCGACGTCGACCGACCCGGAAAGGATTCGTTCGAGCATCGTTCGGCCGGCGCCACCGAGGTGCTGGTGATCTCCGGAAATCGCTGGGCGCTGATGCACGAACTGCGCGGCGCGCCAGAACCGCCGCTGCCGGCCCTTCTGGCAAAACTGTCTGAAGTCGATCTGGTGCTGGTCGAGGGCTTCAAGCGCGAGAGCTTTCCGAAGCTCGAAATTCATCGCCGCGCCAACGAAAAGCCGCTGCTGCATCCGGACGACCGCTGGATCGTCGCCGTTGCGTCCGACACGCCGCTTCCGGCCGCAACAGTTCCTGTCGTCGATCTGAACGACATCGAAGCGATCGCCGATCTGCTGATGGCCAAGGCAATTCCGGTCGAGCAGGTGACCGAACGGGTGGACG
>JAEWHY010000230.1 GCA_023387555.1 Pseudomonadota bacterium | reverse complement strand
GATCGACACCGCGAACGAGCTGCGCGTGGCCAAAGCCCACCTGAACAGGCTCGATCTTGCCCGCAGCGCCGCCTTGGTCGCCTTTGCGGTCGTTGAAGCCTATGAGGCGGGCCTGCTGATGATCGACGGCGAACTGAAGGAGCGCCTGCCGCCGGGCCGGCATGCGTTCTGGCAGGTCGCGCGAACAGTGAAGATCGCGAAGGTGGATTTGCGCCCGCAGCCGCTCGAGGTGACCGCGCAGGAGATCCTCACCAAGGATCGCGTCGGCATCCGCGTGACGCTGACGGCCTTCACCAAGGTGATCGATCCGGAGAAAGCGGTCCTCGCGGCCGCGGACACGAGTGCCACGCTCTACCGGCTGGTGCAATTCGCGATCCGCGAGGCGGTGGCGACGCGCACGCTGGATGAGATCATTGGCGCACGCGACACCATCGACCGCGAGGTTCAGCACTTCGTCGCGGAGCGCGCCGTCGCACTCGGCATCGAGGTGGGCGAGATCGGAGTGAAGGACGTCATCCTGCCCGGCGACGTCCGCGAACTGCTCAACAAGGTGGTCGAGGCGGAGCGGCTCGCAAAGGCGAACCTCATCCGGCGCCAGGAGGAGACGGCGGCGACGCGCTCGCTGCTCAATACTTCGAAGCTGATGGAGGACAATCCGCTGCTGCTGCGCCTGAAGGAGCTCGAGGCGCTGGAGAAGCTGGTCGAGAAGGTGGGGCGCATCGACCTGCATACCGGCGGCGGGGCCGCGGGATTCGATGCACTCCTGACGAACCTATACCGGCTCGGGCGCGAGGCGGACGACAAAGCCTGATCGCATCGCGCTCGCCAGACACAAAAAACATCCCGCGCTTCAGGGCGCGGGATGTTTGCAATGGCGGCGGTCGTCGTCGGAGCGCCGTGCATTGACACCTGGCGTCAGTGAACCGGGAGGGTTGCCGCGGCGCCGGCCTGCTTGGCGGGCTCAGCGGGATATTTCTTCTTCGCGATCTTCTCGACCGCCGGCCCCTTGATCTCGCCCTGAAGAGCGTCCGCCATCATGCGTCCCAGACACCCGTAGCTGATGTCGTTGGGGTGGAACTGATCGGCGGCGAGCAGTTGCTGGGGCGTATATTGCGCGGTGGTGACGAGGTGCTTCATGATCGCGAAACGCTGCAGGATCGGGATGCGGCGCTGTTCTGCGATCTGGCGCATGGCGACGAGGTAGCGCGGGAAGTCGCGCACCTTCTCGGCGCGCGGGAAATACTGCATGTCGAGCAGAACGACATCGATCCCGGCAGCCTGCAGCTCGTCGATACCCGCATTCACCGTTGCGCGGAACTTGTCGACCGGCACGCCGCGCAGCGCGTCGTTCACGCCGGTCTGCCAGATGACGAGCGTCGGGTGACGGCCGATCACGTCCTTCTTGATGCGGCGGAGCATATCGGTGGCGAGCTGGCCGCCGATGCCGAGATTCTCGACGGTGATCTTGCTCGCCGGGAAGCGCTGGAGAAGCTCGGACTGGAGCTTCACTGGATAGCAGGCCTTGGGGCTCGATGCGCCGACGCCCTGGGTGCTCGATGAACCCAGCGCGACGATGCGCACCGGCTGACCGGCCGCGAGCGCGGAGGAGAATTTCGGAAGCGGCGCATCAAAGCGCAGCAGCGAAGCCGGTGCCCGGCAGCGTGTGTCAGGAGGGCTCGCTTTCGCGGGCATTGCCGCCAAAGCGAGTCCTAAGCTCGCAATTGCGGCGCACGCGAATCCGCGCGCCGATATGCGAAGACCTTTCGTACCGAGGGCGCGAGCAGCCACTCGCTGCCGCGGTTGCGCTGTGCAAGTATCCATGCAGTCCCCAACAGGATCCCGATACCGACAGTATTGATCAGGATCTGTAAGGCAAGTCCAGCGCCGGCTTCAACCATTGCGACCCATCCGACGAAAGATAGTACCGTGCCGACGGCGAAGACTTCGAGGGAATGGCGGCCGCAACGCCCAATACCCGTGGCCCACGAGCGCGTCAGCCATGGCGTTTGGGGCGAAAGCAGGATCATGACGAGGTAGCCAAGCGCGACAACATGCGCAAGCCGCCACGGCGAAAGATAGGTTTTGTCGACTGGGCCGAGGAGATTCTGCGAGACGAGACGCGTGTTCTCCAGGCCCGGAATCTGCGTCCATGGGGCGACGACGATAAACGCAAAACCGACATAAGCCACCGCGAGCCACATCAGCGGCCGCGAGACAGGGATCGGCGATTTGCGGGAGAAGTGCGCGGTCAGCGCGCCGATCGTGATGAGCAGCTGCCAGGCGAACGGGTTGAACACCCATCCCTTGGAATGCTGCAGGCTCGGCAGGTTGGCCGCGAGGACATTGGCCACTGCCCATAGCCCGACTGACAGCACCAGCGCCTGCCACGGGTTGCGATGCATCAGCCACAGCACGAATGGCAGCCAGAACATCAGCAGCACGATGTAGAGCGGCAGGATGTTGAGCAGGTTCGGCTGATTGATCAACAGCGCGGCGAGAACCGTCGAGCGGGCCGGGTCCTCGGCGAAGACGTGGACGCCGATATTCTTGGCGTAGGAGAAGTTGCCGAAGTACGCGGCCGCGAACGTCAGGCCGACGCCGCAGATGACGAGCAGCGCAAGGTGCCAGAGGTAGATGTCGCGCACGCGCTCGAACACGCGCAGCGTGCCCGCCTTGAAACCCTGGTTCTCGAACACGCGGCCGTACGCGAGCACGGCCGAGAAACCCGCGAGCACCACGAACACTTCTGCAGCATCGGCGAAGCCGAAATTGCGCAGGGTGAACTTGGCGAGCAAGTTGTCCGGCACGTGGTCGACGAAGATGAAGAGCAGGGCCAGGCCGCGGAAGAAGTCAATTCGCAGGTCGCGCTGTGCACCGGAGCTGGTAACGCCCTTCGGCATATTTTTCACCTAGTCCGCTCATGGAGACAAAGGGTGGCGGCGGACGTGCCACTGTGCACGTTCCGACCGAGCAAACAACGCGACACGACGAGCGTCAGTTCCTGCATCGAATTGAGGCACGACGGGGGCCCGGGCATGGTGGTGGCGCCTTTAACTGCCTGCGGCACATGAAAATTCCGGCGCGGCTGGTATTGAAGTTACAGGAAACCATTTCGATCATGAACCCGACCTGAACCGTTCACGCGGTGCAGCGCGCAACGGTGCAGCAGCAATGATCGATTTGCAGGCGCGAAACGATGGCTAGAGCCGGTAGACGACAGCTCCGCCGGTGAGACCCGCTCCCGCAGCGCACATAAGAAGCGATTGCCCGGCGGCGATCTTCCCCTGGGCGGATGCGAGGGAGAGCGTGAGCGGGATGGTGGCGGCGGAGCTGTTGCCGTAACCGGAAAAACTCGTCAGCACTTTCTCGTTCGGCACCGCGAGCTGCCGGGCGACCGCCGCGACGATGCGGCCGTTGGCCTGGTGCGGCACGAGCCAGTCGAC
>JAEWHY010000136.1 GCA_023387555.1 Pseudomonadota bacterium | reverse complement strand
GCGCTGGCCTCGGTGCTCGGTCGCCAACTGGTCCGTCTGCAATGCTACGAAGGCATCGACGCTGCGCACGCACTCTACGAATGGAATTACCCGCGGCAGATGCTGGCGATCCGTCAGGCGGGCGATGCCTACGTCAACATCTATGCGGACGAGTTTCTGGTGGCACGGCCGATGCTGGAGGCGCTGCGGCATCCGCGCGACACAGTCCTCCTGATCGACGAGATCGACCGTGCCGATCATGAATTCGAGGCCTTCCTGCTCGAATTCCTGTCGGATTTTTCGATCTCGATTCCAGAACGCGGCACGGTCCGCGCCGAGGAGCACCCCGTTGTGGTGCTGACCTCGAACCGCACCCGCGAACTGCACGAAGCGCTACGCCGCCGGTGCGTCTATCACTGGATCGCCTATCCCGATCCGGCGCTGGAAGCCCAGATCGTGATGATGCGGGCAAGCCAGGTGGCGCGCGACACGGCTTATCGGGTTGTTGCGGCCGTGGGCGCATTGCGGCGCGAACCGCTCGCCAAGCCGCCGGGTGTCGCCGAAACGGTGGAATGGGCGGAGGCCGCGACCTTGCTCAACGCGCAGGGCGCGCCGTGGCCGACGGCCTTCCGCCGCGCCATCGGCGTCGCGCTCAAGGATCAGGACGATCTGGCGTTCATGGCGCCGCGGCTCGATGGCCTGTTGCAGGAGGCCGCCGCATGACGGCGAGCGCGCTTCCCCGGCCCCTGCTGCCGTTCCTGGCGTTCTGTTCGTTGCTGCGCACGAACGGCTTTCCGGTCGCGCCCGAACAGACCGAAAGCTTCGTCGCGGCGGTCGGCCTGCTCGGTCCGCGCGCGATCGGTGACGTGCATCGCGCGGCTGTCGCAACGCTCGCACCGGTGCCGGAACGCCGCGAGGAATTCGACGCACTGTTTCGCCTGGTGTTTCTGGGACAGACCGTCGCCGCGGCCGCGTCCCGCGATCCCGACAGCGAGGACGAGGTCGAGGCATTCGAGGACCGCGAGGCCGGAGCCGCGCCGCCTGACATCGCGGATGAAGAGCAATCCGGCGCCGCAGCCACTGGCGCGGAGCGGCTGTTCGCGCGCCAGTTCGGAGAACAGACGGACGATGAAACCCTTCGCCGGTTCGGCCGCGCGGTAGCCGCAGCCCTGCCGAGGCGGCGCTCGCGCCGCCTCGCAGGCGCCAAAACCCGCGGACGGCTCGACATGCGCCGCGCGCTGCGCGAAGCGGTGCGGCGCGACGGCGAAGTCGTCCGGCTGCCTGTCCTGCAACGGCGCCAGACCCAGCGACGCGTTCTCCTGCTGATCGACGTGTCCGGTTCGATGAAGGATCGCACCGACACGCATTTGCGCTTCGCCCATGCGCTCACGCGCGCGACCGACCGGATCGAGGTTTTCACACTCGGCACGCGGCTGACACGCATCACCCGGGCGATGCGGCGGCGCAGCCGCGATCAGGCGCTGGCGATGGCGTCCACGCTGGTCGCCGATTGGGACGGCGGTACGCGGCTCGGCGATGCCCTGCAGGCGTTCCTCGCCGTTCCACGGTTTGCCGGCTTCGCGCGCGGCGCGCTGTGCATCGTTCTGTCGGACGGCTTGGAGCGCGGCGACCCGTCGGCCATGACGGACGCGATGGCGCAGATGTCGCGGCTCGCCTGGGCGACCCTATGGCTGACGCCGCTCGCGGGCGATGACGGATACACCGCCGAAACATCGGCACTGAAGGCGGCGCTGCCCTATCTCGATCGCCTTGGCGATGCATCGAGTCTGGAACGGCTGTGCGGCGAAATCCTGCGGTTCGAACGTAAGGCAAGTTGACGAAGAATCATCTGCGAAGCGGGCCAACCGCTCCAGATCAGGCAAAGTGGGGAGGATTGAATATGCCGCTCGAGATCAAGGTTCTGGACTTCGGCGACATCGAACTTGAATCGAGCTTTCTGGTGCTCGGCCGCGGCTGCGGACGCGTCAGGCGGGTCTACACCTACGGCTTCCTGATCCTCGGCGGGCAATATCCGATCGTTGTCGATACCGGCTACCGCGACAACGCGATCATGGAAACGCTCGGCATGCGGGGGCTGCAATTCCACGAGAACATGATCGAGAACCAGCTGGCACGGCACGGCGTGAAGGTCGGCGACGTCCGCTTCGTCTGCCACACCCACCTGCATATCGACCACGCCGGCAAGGACGATCATTTCCCGATGAATACCACGGTCGTGCTCAACCGGCGGGAGATGGAATGCTCGGTCTCCGGCCTGATGCATCCGCAATATCCCAAGCCGGATATCCAGCATCTGGTCGAGCGCCTGCATACGCCGGGCGCGCTGCGATTCGAGGATCTCGAATTGTCGGGTCCGATCGAACTGATCCCCGGCGTCGTCATGGAAGCGGCCAACGCGCATACCGAAGGCTCCATGAATATCCATGTCGAGACCGCGGAGGGCCGCGCCACCATTTGCGGCGACGTGATCTATGACTTTCAGGATCAGATCATCGAGCCCTATCACATCATCCAGGCCAGCGAAGTCCAGGTCACGGGCAATCACGCCGGCTCGAAGCGTTCGGAAAAGGCCGCGATCAAGAAGCTGCTCAACTCCTCGAAATTCCTGCTGCCGGTTCACGACAAGCCGGCGAAGGTCGAGCAGGGTCAGATCGTCGGTCGTCTCGACATGGCCGTGCCGGGACCGGTCACACAGACCGTGCACCGCCGCAGCTGGTTTCCGGCCTGACGCAGCCCCGGGAGATTCGAGCCATGGCACACGAGGCGTTGCGCCCGGAATTTCGCAGGCTGGTCGACGAACACGCGCCCGTACGACAGGTGGGGACGGGCTTCACCTTCACGGAAGGGCCGATCTGGCACCCGGCCGACGATTATCTCCTGTTTTCCGACATGCCGGCGGACGTCCGCCGGCGCTGGGACCGGGCCGGTGTCCGCGAGGTGGCGCAGCCGTCCAACAAGGGCAACGGCCTGACCTATGACGCCGATCTCAACCTGATCATCTGCGAACACGCGACATCGTCGCTGGTGCGCCTGCGCCCGGACGGCCGCCGTGAGGTGCTGGCCTCGCATTTCGAAGGCCGCGAATTGAACAGCCCGAACGATGTCTGCGTGCGGTCGGACGGATCTATCTATTTTTCCGATCCCTGGTATGGCCGCATGCCGCATTACGGTGTCGAGCGGCCGCGCCAACTCGGCTGGCAGGGCGTGTTCCGGCTGCGCCCCGGTCAGGTCGGCGGCGACCCGCAGCTTCTGGTCGAGCGCTATCTGTTCTCGATGCCGAACGGCTTGTGCTTCTCGCCCGACGAGACGCGGCTGTATGTCAACGACACCGAGCAATGCAACATCCGCGTGTTCGACGTGAAGAGCGATGGTTCGCTATCCAACGGCCGCATATTCGCGTCGGGCATCAGGGACATGCTCAAGCCCGGCGTGCCCGACGGCATGAAGTGCGACGCGGAAGGCAATGTCTGGGTCACGGCGCCCGGGGGACTGTGGGTCTATAGTCCCGCAGGCCAGCTGATCGGGAAAGTCTCCATCCCGGAATTGCCCGCCGCAAATCTGCACTGGGGCGGCAACGACTGGCGCACCCTGTTCGTGTGTGCCTGCACCTCGCTCTATGCCTTGGACGTGAAGGTCGGTCCGCGCAACGAGCCGTTCATGCGCGCGGCGGCGCCCGCCACCAGCCGCGCAGCCGCGTCTGCTGCGACCAACGGCAAGGCATTGAACCTCGAACCATCGCGCTGTGCGCTCGTCATTCAGGACATGCAGAACGATGTGGTCATGGAGGGCGGAGCATTCGCCAGTTCGGGCTCGCCCCAGCATTGCCGCGAGCAGAATGCCATCGAGAACATCAAGCAGCTTGCCGAACGATGCCGCGCGCTCGGCATCCCCGTCGTCCATGTCTGGTTCCAGGTGCCGGAGGGCGCACGAGGCATGACCCAGAATGCGCCGTTGTTCGAGGGCGTCCTGGACGCACGGGCAATGGTGGTCGGGACGTGGGGGGCTTCTCCGGTGGCCGGGCTGGAGGCAAAGCCGGGCGATCACGTGGTCTCGAAAATGCGCATGAGCGCATGGGAAGGCACCAATCTCGAAACCATCCTGAAAGCGGAAGGGCGCGACATCATCATCGAGACCGGCGCATGGACCAACATGTCGATCGAGCACACGGCCCGCACCGGCGCCGACAAGGGCTACGTGATGATCATCCCGGAAGACGGCTGCTCCACCATGAATGCCGACTGGCACCGCGCCTCGATCGACTATGCGATGCAAAATGTCGCCGCGGTGACGACCACGGCCGAGGTGCTGCGGGCACTGGACGGACGCTGAGTGTTGGACTGCACGGGCAGAAAGGTCCGCTCAGCCAATCAGTAGGTCGAGCGGCCGCCAGATATGTCGAACACCGCACCGGTGCTGAAGGAACATTCCTCCGAAGAGAGCCAGGCGACCATCGCAGCCACCTCCTCTACCAGGCCAAACCGTCCCATCGGGATTTTCGACAGCATGAAGTCGATATGCGCCTTTGTCATTTGCGCAAAGATCGGCGTCTCGACTGCGGCAGGCGTGACGCAATTCACGCGAATATTCGTGTCCGCCAATTCCTTGCCGAGCGACTTGGTCATGGCGATCAATGCAGCCTTGCTGGCGCTGTAAGCGGATGCGTTCGGATTGCCGTCCTTGCCGGCGACCGATGCGATATTGACGATCCGCCCGTAGTTGCGCTGCCGCATCGACGGCACGATCGCCTTCGAGCATAGAAACGGACCGTCGAGATTGACCGCCATCACCTGGCGCCAGTCCTCGAACGGATAGTCCCACAATTTGGTATTGGGGCCCGTAATCCCGGCATTGTTGACGAGGATGTCGATGGACGGAAGCCGTCGCTCCGTTTCCGACAAGGCATGCTGCACCGAGGCGGGGTCGCGGACATCGACCTTTATCAATTCAGGCCGGGCGGCCGTGGTCTCAGCGGAAGGCAGCGCCGGATTGATATCCCAGACGGCCACACGCGCACCCGATCGCAGCAAACGCTGCACGATGCCGAAACCCAGACCCGATGCGCCACCGGTCACGACTGCACATCGCCCGCTCAAATCGATCGTGTTCATGTCAGCCCGCCGGTCTCGCCCTGCTGCTTCTGTCAACAGGCTAGCCGGCGCGCTGATCCGGCACAAAGGGCCGCCATGTGCCTTGGTCTGATTTTATCGGCGCATCAGAGGGCGCCCGATCTACGTTCGATCGCTTTCGGGCTCCCGAAAACCGCAGGCAGCACCGTTCACGGAATGCGGAAAGGAAAGGCCGGATCGGCGGTCACGTCGGCCGGGGCCCTCCCCGCTCAGGCCTTCAAATAACGCGTGACTTCGCTTGTCGGGACGACGTCAGCATATTTGCTGGCGAGATCGAACAGGCTGATCGCATGCGGGACCTGCCCGCGGTCGTAAACCGCATCCTCAGGGACGACGACGGGATAATTGAACGAGCAGGCATCCACCGCAGTGGCGCGCACGCAGCCACTGGTCGAGCAACCGGTGATCACGAGCGAATCGGCACCGAAGCCCACCAGATAGCTCGCCAGCGCCGTTCCGAAAAACGCACTGGCGTGGCTCTTCGGCAGCACCAGTTCCTTGCCACGGGGTGCGATCTCAGCGACGAACTCATAGCCCTTCGGCGGAACGTCAAGAATCGAGGGAGCCTTGGCGCCAAAGCCCTTGTTGTCGTGCGCCCCTTTGGGGGCGACGCATGGATAAAGAATCGGAAGATCGCGCGACCGGAACGCCGCGATCAACTCGGCAATCTTTGGAATCGATCGCCAGGCATATTCTCCGCAGGCTGTCGGATATTCGTCGATCGCCTCAAGGATCGGCCGGCTGGCCGAGCCCGCCGTCCGATATTGAACGTCGATGACCAGGAGCACAGGGCGCTTGCCAAGTCCTGTGGTCTTGCCAAATCCGGCAGCTTTATAGACGGCAAGATCGGCTTCGGAAATCAAGCCATCCCATGGACGCGCCATAGTCATTCCCTCTTATTCCCGGCCATGCCCGGCGCGGTCCGCGCACGAGGCATATTCAGGCAACCTTCAGTTCCGGATGGACCACTTGTCCCTTGTCGAGCACCTGGACGTCGTCGAGCCACAGGCTGCAACCCCGCATCGGCAGATCCATGTGGCACGGCGTATCATTATCTCCGCCGAACTCCGAGTTCGGTCCCGTCGAGAACAGGACGTTGCCGTAGAACGACAGCGCGTTCATGACGTGCTCTTTGTCCAGGCTGCGCGAGGATGCGAACTGGTGCCAGCGCGCCCGCTCATTGAGGCCAAAGCCGATATGGGCGATGGCATATCCGCGTGGGTCGTTGAAGCTTTCGATATAGTTTCGAATCAGCATGGCGTCCAAGCCATCGCCGCCGATTTCGGTGATATATCCCTTCTTGATCGTGAAGGTGACCGGCGCCTCGACGTACCGCTTGAACGCGCAGATGATGTCGCCCGGCGCCAGGACCACTGTGCCGTCCACGCCATGGTCATTGCCCTGCGTAAACACGAAGCCGGACGGGAAATGATCCCAACGTCCCGGCTCGTCCGTATAACCATATTCGGCAATCGCCGTGTATTGAGACAGGGCGTACCGCACGTCCGTGCCGTGCGGCGAGGTGATATGCATCGTCTTGGAGCGCAGGATCAGGTCGCGGCCAAATTCGCATCGCCGGCGATGATCTTCCGTCGGCGCCATTTGCTTCAGGACATGCAACGGCTCCATCACGCGGAGAATACGCGTCCCCGCCGCCTGGATCTCAAGCTGCTCCGCCGAGAACAACAGCCCCATCAGGTCGACGACCATATCGGCGCGCTTGCAGGTCTCCAGGGCGAGTTCATGTCCGACAAGCGGATGTCGCCCCTGCACAGCAACGGCAAGCGTCTGATCTCGGGGAACGCTCACATGCATGGTCTGCGCGCCAAGCCTCTGTATCGCCGCCATCAGTGAGTTGACGTGATCGACATGTTCGCCGGCGCAGTTGAGAACCACCACGGTTTCTCCCGCCTTGACCTTGCAGCGGCGCATCTGCTCTTCGAACACCGCCACGGCTTCGGCGTCCACGACAAATCCGGACATGATTGCTC
>JAEWHY010000130.1 GCA_023387555.1 Pseudomonadota bacterium | reverse complement strand
CCTTTGAGGCAAACGGCGGCAGCTCCGCGGTGACCATGACGGCTGCGACGTTGCGCGTCCGCGGCTCATATTGCGATCCGCGGATGTTCACGCCCATTCGATCCAGCATCGCCTGCACGGATTGCTGCGTGAACGGCGAATTGCGCAGCGTGTCGCCCGTACCGTTCAAGCCCACGACAAGGCCATAGCCGACGAGCTGATTGACGCGGACGCCTTTAAGGTCGGTGATGTCTTTGATGCGCGTTCCCGCTTGCACCGCCTGACCGGCAGCAAGAATAAAAAACAAGAGCGCAGCGGCCAATCTCATTGATCGTCCACCGTCAGTGTCTGGTCCGGCTTTATCCGCGCCTTGATGATGATGCCCGTGTCGGGATTGCGCACGTTGATGATCTCACCCGCCGAGCCCGACTGTAGCGGCACGCCCAAACCGACGATCGACACGTTTGGAGTCTCGTAGGTGAGCTTGTAGGTTTTGCCTTGTTTGACGAGTTCTTGCGTGCGGACGGCCGATCCGGGGATCAGCTCTCCTGGAAGCAGCGTACGGCGCGCGACCTTGCCCAGCAGCTCCTGCTGATCTTCGCCGAACACCGGCGGGTTGTTCGACCGCACCAATAATTTGCGCTCGACCAGAGCTTCTGCCGTGATCACGTCGCCTGGATAAATGACCGCCCTCGGAACAAAGACCGTCCGGCCATTTTCCTTGGCGTGCGCAACAACGATCGTTGCGCAAGCCGCAAGCAGTGCTGCTGCTGTGAAGCAGAGCCCTTGCCGCATGTTGCGCACCGCGTTCATCAGCGAATTTCCTTCGTGATGACGTTGTACATATCGTCGGCTGCCGAAATGACCTTCGAATTCATCTCGTAGGCGCGCTGTGCCGAGATCAACTCAGTGATTTCTTTCACCGGGTCAACGTTGGAGCTTTCGAGATAGCCCTGCTGAATGGTGGCAAAGCCTACGTCGCCAGGACTGCCGATGACGGGACTTCCCGACGCTGGGGTTTCCTGGAAGAGGTTGCCGCCGAGCGGGGCAAGACCCGTCTCGTTGGCAAAGTTGGCGAGTGACAATTGGCCAAGGAGCTGCTGCGTTCCGGTTGCGCCAATCACCGCATAAACCTGACCGGCGGCATTGACGACGACGTCGGTTGCGGTTGTCGGTATGGTGATATTCGGAATAACGAGGTTACCCTCGAGCGTGATCAGCTGCCCGGTGGCGTTCTTATTGAAGGCGCCTGCACGCGTGTACAAAATCTCGTTGTTTTCGCCTTGAACCTGAAAGTAGCCGCGACCGTTCAGGGCCAAATCCAGTTTGTTGTTCGTGGAAGCCAGCGGCCCTTGCACGGAAAGGCTTCGGATAGCGACGGTGCGAACACCGAGGCCGATCGTATTGCCTTCCGGAATGATGGTGTCGTCATCGCGGGCGGCCGTGCCTGCGGCGCGATCAGTCTGGTACAGCAGATCGGCAAACTCGGCACGCGAGCGCTTAAAGCCGGTAGTGTTTATGTTGGCGACGTTGTTGGCGATGACTTCGACGTTCGTCTGCTGGGACGACATACCCGTCGCTGCAATTGAAAGCGCTCTCATGATTTACGACCTCAAATCTGCATACGACTGATTTCTTGATAGGCGCCGACGACCTTATCGCGCACGGCCACGACCGTTCGGAGGGCCTGCTCGGCCTGCATGACCGCCTGGACCACCTGCTGCAGCGGCGCCTTGCCGTGCATGCCGGCGATGGCGGTGGTTTCGCCCGTCTTCATGGTGGCAATCGCGTCGGCGGCCATGTTCGCCATCGTTTGCGCGAAGTCGTTTTCCGGTGCGGCGCCGGTGATGCCAGGCGCCGCAGTACCGGCAACACCTCTGGACGCACCTGCGCCTCCAATCCGATCCAATTCCGGCGACAGCATTGCGATGTTCAGGCTCATGATGGCCTCAGAAGGTCGAGGGTCATCGAGACAATCTCGCGGACCTGTTTGATGACTTGCGTGTTGGCAGTGTATGAGCGCGACGCCTCGCGCATATCGGCGAGTTCAACGAGCATGTCGACGTTGGGCAGCTTGACGAAGCCCTTCTCGTCGGCAGCGGGATGCCCCGGCATATATTCCGTGCGGAACGGCGCAGTATCGCGCTCGATCTGGTCAACCTGAACCATGTCAACGCCGCCCATCTCATCGCTGACGGCGGCGAAGCTGATGGTCTTTCGCTGATAGGGATCGGATCCCGCTGTCTTGCCGGTGGTCTGCGCGTTGGCGATATTTTCCGACAGAACGCGCATGCGGGTCGACTGCGCGAACAAGCCGTTCGAGGCGGCCTTAGCGGCTGAGATAAGCGGATCGCTCATGGCTTAGCCCTTCGTCACGGACATTAGCATACGATCGAACGTCTTCATGATTTGCGTGTTCATCGTGTACTTGCGCATCACCTCGCCGGATTTGAGAAACTCCTGCTCGAGATTTACGTCGTTGCCTGAAGCGAAAACTTCAGCCTCGCTCGGGCCGTCATTTTGCTGGCGGAAAGTACCGATGCCGCTCGTCTGATGTTTTGGATCGGTTGCCGTCATCGGAACGGACTTCCGCATCACGTCGTCGAAGCTCTCGATATCCTTCGCCTTGTAGCCGGGCGTGTTGGCATTCGCGACGTTCGACGAAATCACCGATTGACGTTGTGCGAGCCATTCGTTTTGGCGAAATGCCAGATCGAAAAGTTGCATGGGCTGCATAGAAAGGGATCCTTCATGATCTTGCTTTCCTATGTGCACCCGCTCCCTTGCGTCGGCCTGAACAGTGATGTTTGGAAGGCATCTTATTGAACGATGTGCGAGCCGCACTCCGTTCAGGCTCACTTAGTTGAGGCGCGCGTCCGACAAGGCTTTGTGCAAACGCGTTGTGTTTTGGCCAGGACCGCTCGATTCACCTTCAAACGATATGTAGGTTATTTCGACACCCGCCTCTTCCGCCTCCAGTATCAACCGAAAATAGACGTGGACGGACTGATAGTGAAATTCCATGTCGAGGAAGACGCGCGGCGGCGAACCCCATTCCAGATGCACCTCGCCGGCATGACCGAAGGTCAATGTTTCCGGCTTGAACGAGAGTTCAATGGAAGCCTGGACGAGAGAGCCAATGCACGCCATCTGCCCGGTCTTCAAGTAGCTGACAAGATCGGGAAGGTCGATGAGGCGCAGGTCCGAGGCCACAGAGCGAATGCTCTCACCAAGGATCTTTTCACGAACTTCTGAATGGTCGATGCGAAATGGAATCATCAGCATTTTCCCTCTAAGCGCGAACAGGACCAGTCCGGTTTCGCCGCGCCTGGAGGCGAAGGAGAATTTCAGCGACTGCCTTGTAGAACTCTACCGGGATCATTTGATCCACGCTTACTTTTGCATACAGCGACCTTGCGAGAGCCTTGTCTTCGATCACTGGAATGCCGTTTTCTTCCGCAATTTTGCGAATAGTGAGCGCGATGAGATCCTGCCCCTTCGCAACGACTCGCGGAGCGCCGCCTTCAGAACGGACGTAACGCAGGGCCACTGCGAAATGCGTCGGGTTAGCGATGACGAGCGTTGCCCGCGGCACCGCGTGAAGCATGCGCTGGCGCGCACGAGATCTCGCAATCGATCGCCGCTTTGCCTTGATGTGAGGATCGCCCTCAGACTGCTTTCGCTCATCCTTGATTTCCTGAGGAGCCATTCGCAGCGACCGGCGCCACAAGATGTGCGTGACCGGCAGGTCGAAGAGCAGAAGGCAAAACGATAGAACTGCCAACGATGTCAGCAAAAGCCCGACACTCTTCTGCGCGAGCCTGAGGATAGCTGCGGGGTCACTCCAAATCGAATTGGCGAAGTCGTGCCAGAGGTACATCAGGATCAGAACACTGGCACCGACGATGATGGTCAAGCGTAGCGTCAGCTTCAGGAACTCGAACGTTCCGTTCATGCTGAACAAGCGCTTCCAGCCTTTGGCCGGAGACAGGCGTGAAATCTGCGGTGTCACGCGCTTGGCTATGAATGCGGGCGGAGTTTGTGCCACCGCGGCCAGCACACCTGCTGCTGAAAACGCGAGAACAATGGGCGCCGTTAGAAGTGCGGAGCTCTTTCCGACCACGTCGAAGACTTGCCCTAAGTCCCCGGCGTTTCCAAGGCGAATGGAGCCCGCATTCGTGAGCAAGCCCATCAAGAGTTCGGCGAAGCCGGTGAGGAAGGTCTGACCCAGCGCAACAACCATGAGCAGCGCCGCGAGCAGGTA
>JAEWHY010000051.1 GCA_023387555.1 Pseudomonadota bacterium | reverse complement strand
CCTGCAGCGTCTCACCCTCACCAAGGATCACCGCGACCACCGCGCCGACCTTGGCGACCTCGCCGACCCGAAAATTGATGGTCGACAAGGTGCCGCCGAACGTCGCCGGCACCTCCATCGAGGTCTTGTCGGTTTCGATCTCGAACAGGTTGTCGCCCGGCGCGATGATGTCGCCCGCGTTCCTGAACCATTTGACGATCTTGCCTTCGGCGACAGTCTCGCCGAGCTGCGGCATCAGCACGTCCATTGCTCGCTCACTTTCGATCCGTCACCCTGAGGTGGCCACCGAAGGGGGCCCTCGAAGGGCGACGGCCCGCCATCCTTCGAGGCTCGGCCGCGCCGAGCACCTCAGGATGACGGCCTCTCTTATTCCGCCGCGACCCGCTGCGCGGCGCCGGGCTTCATCTTCACCACCACCTTGATCGCATCCTCCACGCGATCCTTGGCGTAGCGGATCGCGGTCGGCAGATCCTCCAGCGGGAAGGTGTGGGTGTGGATCTTGGTGGCGTCGAAACGCTTCTGCTTCATGAAGGCTTCGGCGCGGTGCGTGGCGGTCTTGCCCTCGCCGCGGATGCCGAAGATGTAGATGTTGTTGCGGACGATATGCGCGATATCGACCGGAGCCTCGCCATGCGGGAAGGCCGCGAGGCAGACCTTGCCGCCGCGATTGACCATCTTCAGCGCTTCATTGACCGCATTAGGCGCCGCCGAGCATTCGACCACATAGTCGACGCCCTTGCCGCCGTTGGCGTCCTTCACCGCCTGCACCACATCATTGACCTTGCGGATGTTGATGACGTGATCGGCGCCGAGTTCCTTGCCGATCTGCAGGCGATTGTCGCGGGTGCCGGTGAGGATCACGGGCTGCGCGCCCATCGCTTTCGCCACCGCAACGCCAAGAAGACCGATCGGACCGGGGCCGGTGACGACGACGCTCTCGCCCGCGACAAGCCCGCCGAGTTCGGTCAGGCCATACATCGCGGTGCCGGCGGTGACGACCAGCGTCGCCTCCTCGTCCGACATGTCGTCGGGGATCGCGACCAGCGTGTTGATGTGATTGACCTGGTACTCGCAGAAGCCGCCATCGGTCGTGAAGCCGTTGGCACGGTGGCCCTTGTCCACATCGCCGTAATTCAGCCCGTAGTTATGGCACGAGGTATACATGCCCTCGCGGCAGCGCTTGCACTGGCCGCAGCCCGCATGGATCTCGACCGTGACGCGCTGGCCGATCTTGTATTCATCGACGCCCGGTCCGAGCGCGACCACGGTGCCCATGTATTCGTGGCCCGGCGTGAAGTTCTTGTTGTGCGGCATGCCGCCTTCGATCATCGCCGGCGGCCCGTGATAGATGATCTCAAGATCGGTCGCGCAGATCGCGACGGCATCGATCCGAACCAGCACCTCGGCCCGCTTCGGCACCGGCACCGCCTTGTCGATCAGCTTGAGTTCGCCGGGATCGCCCAGCACCCAGGCCTTCATCGAATCGGGAACCGGAAAGTCCTTGCTGGTCTTGACGCCCGCAGGTGCGTACATCGCCCACACTCCGTTGAGAAGAATCGTATCTTCACGCAATCGGCGCGATCGGCTGCAGCGAGCCCGGCTCGCCGAGATCGGCCGACAGCGCGTTTGTCGCCGCGATCACCTCGCGCCGCATCAAATCAAGATGATCCTCAGTCGCGCGCATCGTCGGCGCCGAGGCGCTGATGGCGCCGACCACGGCGCCGGCGTGATCGCGGATCGCAGAACCGACGCAGATCACGCCGGGCTGAAACTCCTCTCGATCGATCGCAAAGCCGTTACGCCGGACATGGCGCAACTCCTCGATCAGCGTGTCGAAATCCGTGATGGTCTTGTCAGTGAAGCGCTTGAGACCATCCGGCAGCATGCGCCGGATCTGATCTTCCGGCACCCAGGCGATCATTGCCTTGCCGGTCGCGGTTGCATGCGGCGCGTCGCTGCGTCCGAGCATGCCGGAATCGACGCGCACCGCGTGGCGCGCCTCGCGCTTGACCAGAGTGACGATATTGTCGGCCTGCATCACCGCGAGATGCACGCTCTCGCCGGTGACCTGATTGATGCGATCGATATGGGCCTGCGCACGCCGCGGCAGATCGACCTGACGCAGACAGGCATGGCCGAGATACAGCACCCGCGCACCGAGCGCATAGGAGCGCCGGCCGGGAACCTTGGCGACATAGCCCCACTTCACCAGCGTCGACAGCAGGTGATGGCAGGTCGAGACATTGAGCTTCGTCCGCCGCGACAGGTCGGTAAGCGAGGCTTCGCCGCCGGCTTCAGCGAGCGCTTCCAGCAATGACAAGGCGCGGTCGACGGACTGGATACTGCCGCGGTGCGGCGGCTTTGCTGCGCCATTTGCGGGCTTTGCGCCAGCGTTCGATGCGACGGGAGCAAGCGGAATCGGACTGATGACATCAGACACGGCGTTTCCCTCTGGCAGCTTGTTTTTGTTGCCCGAAGAAAACGGCGGGTGGTCAGCGGAGTCAAGGCATTTTCGAGATGGCAAATACGCCTTTCACGATATGAAAATTCCCGCTAACAGCTCACTTTTCGCATCATCTCCGCGCCGTAAACATCGTGCGCCTCGCGCATCATCGGCGCGACCGTGCGAACAAATGCGTCATGTTCCTCGCCGCTCAGTTCCTCGATCCGGCAGCCCTGCGCCGCGATCGCACGGGCGGCCTCGATCTCTTCCTCGATCGCCAGCGCACGCTGAAACATCACGGCTTCCGCCGCGGCGCGGCGCATCGCCTCCTGCAGCGGCTGCGGCCAGGCATCGAATTGCGCGCGGCAGATGAAGATCGGCCGCGAGATATAGAAGTGGCCGGTCAGTGTATGGAAGGGATGAAACTTGTGCGCGCCGTAGGTCACGGTGTTGGCAAGCGGATTCTCCTGCGCGTCGATGGTGCCGGCGACGATCCGTTCCAGCGCTTCGGTGAGATCGAGGCGCTGCGGCACGGCGCCAAGCAGCGCGAACGTGCGCTTCTGGATCTCGCTCGGCAGCACGCGAATGGTCATGCCGGCAAGGTCGGCGGGGCTGCGGACCGGCCGCAGCCGATTGGAGATGTGGCGAAAGCCGTTCTCGAACCAGCCGACGATCCGGTATTCCACCTTGTCCTCGATCGCCTGCGCAAGCGTTCCGCCGAGCGCGCCATCCATCGCGCCGCGCGCATGGTCGCGGTTCGCAAACAGGAACGGCAGATCGACAACGCCCAGTTCGGGCACGCGGTCGGTCAGGTAGCTCGACGACTGATAGCCGAGCGAAAGGACGCCGCTCTCCACCAGCCAGAGGATGTCCTCCGACCGGTAACCGAAATCCATGATGTTCCAGACGTACTTGACGTCGATCCGGTCGCCGAACTGCGCGCTGAGGCGGTCGCCGATGAACTTCAGTGCCCGGCTGAAACCGGTCGAGGCCGGACCATAGCCGCCCATACGGATCTGGATGACACTGGATTTGCTCATCACCGGCCCCCTGAAATGTGACTTGTGACTTCCATGCGCGACCTTTGCAGGTTACGTGCATCGGCAGTCCGCAATCAAACGCTTCCGTATCTGTAATCATGACCGCACCGCATTCCTTCCGCATCGCCGGCGTCATCGGCTGGCCGATCGCGCAATCGCGCTCACCGGTGCTGCACGGGCACTGGCTTGCCCAATATGGAATTCGCGGCGCCTATCTGCCGCTGCCGGTTCGGGCGGAGGCTTTGCCCGACGCGATCCGCGGCCTGCGCGCGCTCGGCTTTTCCGGGTGCAATGTGACGATCCCGCACAAGCTCGGCGTTCTGAAGCTGGTCGATCAGGTCGATCCGGTGGCGCAAAGGATCGGCGCGGTGAATACCGTGGTGGTCCAGGATGACGGCACGCTGTCCGGCTTCAACACCGATGCCTATGGCTATCTGGCGAGCCTGCGCGACGTGCAGCCTGAATTCAGGGCGGGCGCCGGTCCCGTCGTGGTTCTCGGCGCCGGCGGCGCGGCGCGGGCGGTGGTGGTGTCGCTGCTCGATGATGGCGCGCAGGAGATCCGCCTGACCAATCGCACGGCGGAGCGCGCGCAGGAGCTTGCGCGCATCGCGCCGTCACGCATCAGCGTCGTCGGCTGGGAGCAGCGCGACAGCGCGCTCAATGGCGCGGCGCTGCTGGTCAACACCACCAGTCAGGGCATGGTCGGCTATCCGCCGCTCGACATTGCGCTCGATGCGCTGCCGAAAACCGCGATGGTGTCGGACATCGTCTACAATCCGCTGGAGACGCCACTGCTCGCCGCGGCCCGCAAGCGCGGCAACCTCGCGGTCGACGGGCTTGGCATGCTGCTGCACCAGGCGGTGCCGGCGTTCGAGGCCTTCTACGGCGTGCGTCCGCAGGTCTCGAACGAACTGCGCCGCGCGGTGGAGGCGACGCTGTAGTATTCGTTCGACGGGCGACACAATCTCCATTCGTCCCCGCAACGAACGGAGATACTGGCTGCTTCCAAGCTTGAGCCGCGCCGCGATCAGTTCGCGGGCACGGCCCTCCGCCGCTTCCACCAGGCCCGCAGCTCCGCCATTTTCGCGATTCGCCATTCGGCGCCGTTGGCGATCAGCATCAGCGCCGCCGGCGTGACGATCAGCGTCAGCACCGTCGCAAAGCCGAGAC
>JAEWHY010000050.1 GCA_023387555.1 Pseudomonadota bacterium | reverse complement strand
CGCCAGCAGCGTCCGCAGCCCCGCCCTGTCGAGATTGCCGAAGCCGAGCCCCTTCAGCGTGCGGCCGGTCACCATGAAGTCCTCGCCGACCACCGCGCCTCCGATAGCAAGGAAAGCGCGCGCCAGCGGCGTCGGTACGCCGGCAAGTTCACCGACCGATGTCAAAAATGACAGACCCATGCGGGTGTCTTCCAGCATGTAGCGATGCTCCGTCAGCACGATGTGCTCGCGCCAGTCGCCGGAGTCGGTCAGCTTGTCGTGCGAACCGCGGCCGTACATCCATTCGTCGCCCTCCTTGGCGTAATGGTCGGCGAGCGGAAAATGCGGCGCGCCATAGCCGAGCGCCTCGCGCACCGCCATGCGTTCGGCATCGAGCGCGTCGGTCACGCGGCGGACCGCGGGCTGCGTGCCTTCCTTGTGGATATCCCAGCGGTCGAAATGCTCGAGCGGCGCGGCATTCATGGTGATCAGCGGCGGATGAATGATGCCGCCCGCATTCATCAAGGCGCCGGACAGCGCGTCGCCGCAATCCTCGATCACGCCGGGGAAGGCCTGGCCGATCACCGCCAGCGCGTGGCTTTTCAGGGTCAGCGGGAACACGCCGGTCGGCAGCCGCTTGGCGCGAACCGTCACCGCAGCCTCGAACGGTCCATGCTTGCGGGTGAGCCAGGGCAAAGTGCCGGTCTCGGCGAAGGCGACTTTGGCCTTGTTGCCGGCGTCATGCGCGGCCTTGGCGAACAGCAGCGAGCCGAAGGTGCCCGGCGGCAGGTACACGACCTGGCCGTCGGTCAGATGCGGAGCGAGCGCTTTCGCGATATCAGGCTGCGCATGCGCGGGCGCCGGGCAGACGATCAGTTCGGCATCGCGTACCGCTTCGGCGATGTCGTTGGTGACGAGCGACAGCTTGGCGACGCGCTGGCCGGAAAAATCCTTGATCAGGATGGCCGATCCCGCCGCGCGATGGGCCTCGACCGCTGCCGTATCGCGCCGCCACAGCCGCGTGTCGTGGCCGGCGAGGGCGAAATCTCCCGCCGCCGCGAATGATCCGTTGCCGCCGCCGAGTACTGCGATGCGCATCAATCAAGTCTCCGATCTCGTGTCCCGGGCGCAGCGCAGCGTGAAACGGTGCGCTGCCGAACCGGGACCCATTCGATGGTTGCGTGGGTCCCGGATCAGCGGTGCATCATTTCGCTGCGCTTCATGCTGCACCGCGTCCGGGACAGGAGTCACTTCTGCTCCCGCAGCATGAAATGCTGCACCTTGCCGAGCGCAGTGCGCGGGAGGCTGTCCACGAATACGATTTCGCGCGGGATCTTGAATTTCGCCAGATGCTCGCCGACGAAGGTCCGGACCTCGTCCGCGGTGACGGTCGTCTCGGCGCGCCGCACGATGTAAGCGACCGGCACCTCCTGCCATTTCGGATCGGAACGTCCGATCACGGCGGCTTCGGCGATGCAGGGATGGTCGTGCAGGACGCGCTCGACTTCGGCGGGATAGATGTTTTCGCCGCCCGAGATGATCATGTTCTTCTTGCGGTCGTGAATATAGAAATAGCCGTCTTGGTCGCGCGTGCCGATATCGCCGGTGTGATACCAGCCGTCGCGCAAGGCTTCCGCGGTCGCCTCGGCATTGCCCCAGTATTCGTAGAGCACGTTCGGCCCGCGCACGACCACTTCGCCTGCAGTGCCGTGCGGCACCTCGCGGCCGTCGCTGTCCACGACCCTCGCTTCGCAATAAAGACCCGGCAGCCCGGTCGATGTCAGGCGCGAAAGGTCGCCGCCGACGCGGGTATAGATCGCGGTCGGTGCGGTTTCAGTCGAGCCGTAGATCTGGATCACCGGCACGCCGCGCTGCATGAAGGCTTCGACCAGCGGCACCGGAATGAGGCTCGAACCGGCGGCAATGGCGCGGAGCGACGAGACGTCGGTCGTCTCCCACAGCGGATGCTGGGTCAGGGCCTGCATCACCGCAGGGACCATGACGATCAGCGTCGGCTTGTCTTGAGCGATCGCCTGAAGCGCCGTGTCCGGCGCGAAGCGGGTGTGGATGGTCACGGTCGCGCCGAGCTGCACGGCCGGTGTCGTCTGGATGTTGAGACCGCCGACATGGAACATCGGCAGGAAGGTCAGGATATGATCGTCCGCGCGCATGTCGTGCGCGTGGTGGCTCATCAGCGCGTTCCAGACCAGCGCCTCCTGCCGCAGCACCGCGCCCTTCGGGCGGCCGGTGGTGCCGGATGTGTAGACCAGCAGCAGCGGGTTGGACGTATCGGTATGCGGGTTGCGGCCGTCGCCAGATCCCGCCGCGAGGAGATCGTCGAACGAGGGCGCGCCGTCGGGCGCGTAGTCGAGGCCGATCACCTTGATGTCGGGCAGGTGCTGCGCGAGCTGCGCCACCACCGCGGAGAATTCCCTGTCAACGATCAGCACCTTGGCGCCGCTGTCGGACAGGATGAAAAGCTGCTCCGGCACCGCCAGCCGCCAGTTCAGCGTCACCAGCATCGCGCCGAGCCGCGCGCAGGCGTAGAGGGTGACCAGATAGTCGGAGTGATTGGCTGCCAGGATGGCGACGCGGTCACCGCGTCCGACACCGAGTTCGGATTTCAAGGCGCGGGCGGTGTCGATGATCCGTGCATGGAATGTGGCGTAGCTGAGGGTGCGGTCTCCAAAGCGGATCGCGGTCTTGCCCGGCGTGAAGTCGGCGTTGCGCGCGATGAGATCGGAGAGGTCCATGCGTCCCTCTTTCACCTCCCCCTGAAAGGGGGAGGTCGACGAGCCATAAGCGCGTTTACGCGCGTCTTCGACGCGCTATGGCGCGTCGGGTGGGGGTCTTCTTGAATGGATTGAAAAACGAAAGCGGACCCCCACCCCAACCCTCCCCCTTTCAGGGGGAGGGAGGCCGTCGGAGTGCGCGGAGATATCTCACTCATCCTTTTCGCCCGGCTCATACAGCGTCTCCTTGCCGAGCCGATCCATGCAGATCTCCGCGGTCCAGGGCAGCATCAGCGAACCGCAGCGGCTGTCGCGATAGATGCGCTCCAGCGGCAGGCTCTTCAGCATCGCCTGGCCGCCGCAGGTGCGGATCGCCTTCACCGCGATCGCATTGGCGTTTTCCATGACCGTGTATTGCGCCGCATAGGCGCGCATCACCGAGTCCTTCGACGGGTTCGGCCGTGCCTCGCTGATCGCCTGGAACCACAGCGCCTTGGTCTGCTCCAGCATCAGCTTCATCTCGGCGACCGCGAGCTGCTTGGTCGGATACATGCGCCGCTTCACCGGCGGCATGCCCGGCAGTTCGCCGCGCAGATAGGAGACGGTGAAATCATAGGCCGCCTGCGCGAGGCCCATGTAGGTGGGCGTGAGCGTCATGAACATGTGCGGCCAGCGCAGCACCGCCTGATAATAGACGCCGGGCGGCATCAGCGCCGCTTCTTCCGGTACGAACACATCCTTGAAGATCAGGGTGCGCGAGACCGTGCCGCGCATGCCGAGCGGATCCCAGTCGCCGGTGACGCTGACGCCCGGTGCGTTGGCCGGAATGCCGAGATAGAGCGTGTTGCGGCGCATCGCGTCTTCGCCTTCGGCCCTGCGGGTGCAGAGCGCGCCGTAATAATCGGCGGAGCCGGACAGCGAGGCGAAGATCTTCTTGCCGTTGACGATGTAGCCGCCTTCGACCGGACGGGCTTCGGTGCCGAAGGCAATCGCGCCCGCAGCCGCAGCGCCGCCCTCGGAGAACGGCTGCGCATAGACCGCGCCGTTTCGCAGGATGCGCTCGTAGTGGACTTCACGGCGCTGCAGATGCTGCGCCCGGACATCCGGTGCCATCTCCATCTCGTCGGAGATCGGCCCGGACCACAGCGTCGAGCAGACATGCATGTTCCAGGACAGCGCGGTCGCGCCGCAATAGCGGCCGAGTTCGGAGGCGCAGAGCGCGTAGGTCTTGTAATCGGCGCCGGAGCCGCCGGAGGATTTCGGGATGCAGATCCCGAGCAGGCCCTCCGGGTGCATGTCGCGGAAATTCTCGATCGGGAAGGTGGCGTCGCGATCGTGCTGGGCCGCGCGCGGCGCCAGATATTGCTTGCCGAACCTGCGGCTCTTGGCGATCAGCTCGGCCTGGAAATCATTCAGGCCGAAGGCGTCCGGTGCAAAGATCGGGGCATCGGTGTCGGCCTTGTCCAGATCGATCGGTTTCATCCGGCAGCACTCCTTGGGTCACGCGAAGTCAGGTTTGGGGACGATGGTCCCGAAGGAAGGCGAGCACCGCGGCATCGAACGCCGCCGGGTTCTCGAGATTGGGGAGGTGGCCGAGACCAGGCAGAACAACGAATGTGGCGCCGGGAATCTTCGCGGCCATGCGCTGCATCATGGCGGCGGGAGCATTGGTGTCGAGCTCTCCCACGAGGCACATCGTCGGCACTCTTATTTGTCCGAGGTTCGCACGTTCTTCGAACGTTACGATGGCCTCGACGCAGGCCTTGTAGGTCGCCGCCGGCGCCGCCGCCATCGAGGCAATGGCCAGTGCCTTGCCTTGCTGATCGGCATTTAACCCTATGATTTCATTGATCATTCCGGCCGCCAATTCGGGCATGGTGGCGCCTGAGGCGAGCGGGGCGAGGCGGTCGGCGACGAATTTCTTCTGGAAATCGCCGTCCGGCCGGCCAAAGGAAGGACTTGTGCCGACCAGCACAACTGCCTGATATCCTTGTGGTTTTCGCCGCAGCATGGTCTGCGCGATCATGCCGCCGAGGGAATGGCCGACCAGCACCGGCCGGACCAGTCCCGCGGCCGCGATCTGCGCCTCCACGTCGTCGGAAAACTGTTCGAAATCAATGCTTTCGATGGCGGGGCGCGCCCCATAGCCGGGCAGGTCGAGCGCCAGCGGCGTGTATCCGGCGGCCCGGAATGTCTCCACCTGCGGCTGCCACGCCCGCGCCGATCCCCCGACGCCGTGGATGAAAACAACCCCGTTTGTCGGCGATTGAAGGCCTTGGTCGGGCATCTGTTCCGTGGAGTGTCGGCGTTGATTGTCGTTGGTCGGCAATCCTATGGAACAACGCCTTCCGAATAAAGCTTTAAATCTAAAACATCGATCTCGCTATCACATACGCGAAACATCAGAATCGGTACGGCCTCCCACTCTCTCGCCTTCGTTTCAGGAAGCGTCCGCGATCTGCAAGTACGCAGCGCGATGATGAAGGTCGCCGCACAATTGCACCACCACCTTCGCCATCATCGCTGTTCGAACCGGAACGATGCAGGGCAGGCGGCGTTCTCATGACATGGATCCGCGAGACGTGAACCGCAAAGTAGCGTCCCGGAAAATGCAGGGAGCGGACGATGCCAATGCTGGCGTGGTTTCCGATGATCGTATTGGCCGGCGTTTATCAGGCCATGTCGGACGATCTCGCTATCTGGCATCGCGCCTTTCTCGGCATCAACGATCGCGATGCGTGATTGGCGCTGCAGACTGATCACGCGCGAAAGGCCCGCGCCGCAAGGCGCGGGCCTTCGCTTTTGACGGTCAGCTTGTGTGACTCGCGCAATCAGCTTGCGCTTTTCTTCGTCGTCTTTGCTTCGCGGCCGAGTGCCTCGAACACCTTCACCACAATGCCGTGGGCATCGAGTCCCGCGGTGGCGTACATCGCGGCCGGTGAATCCTGATCGATGAAGCGGTCCGGCAGCACCATCG
>JAEWHY010000017.1 GCA_023387555.1 Pseudomonadota bacterium | reverse complement strand
GCCAGAAGTCGACCGCCAGCGCCAGCCAGTACAAGGGCCTGTTCTCCCCGGTCGCGCGCCACAGGTGCAGGATCGCGAATGCCCAGAGCGGCATCATCAGGATGTCCGGGCCGAAATCCGGCGAACTGAGGGTGAAGACCGAAATGCCAACCATCAGCAGCACCGCCAGCACCGCGCGCCGCTCACCAAGGGTTGCCCGGCCGAGCTGGTACACCGCGAAGTAGGTCGCCACGATGCAGATCTGCGACAGCAGATACACGCCGATCATGTGCCCGCCGGTGAGGCGCAGCGCGAATACGGCAAGCCAGGAGGCGAGCGGCGGACCGGCTTCCGAGCCGAATCGGCTCTCCCGGCCAATCGCGAGGAGGTCGGCGAGGTCGGCCGGCGGCGCCGAATAGAACAGCGTCGGCACCAGCAGCCAGAGCAGCGCCTGCGCCAGCGTCGCGAGCCAGAAGACCAGCCACGGCTTGGTGCGCAGGATTTCGATCGGAAGGGAGACTGTGCGCATGAAGGCCGTTGGCGTTCCCCGCAGAGCCGGGTGGGGCGCCAGAGATAAGCCTGCCTGCGTCAGAGAGGCAACCCGGGCGCCAGTTCGTCCGCTCGGGACGCGGCCATGAGGCCGTCGGCAATGGCCACCGGCGAGAAGCTGCGGCGGTGGTGGATGGTCGGGCCGAGCCGCTGCAGCGCGGCAAAATGTTCAGGCACCGAATAGCCCATATGCCGCTCGAAGCCGTAGCCCGGATGGGCGGCGCCGATCTGCATCATCAGCCGGTCGCGGGTGACCTTGGCCACGATCGAGGCGGCGGCAATCGACAGCACCAGGGCGTCGCCCGAAATCACCGCCTCGCAGTCGCACGGTACCTTGATGCGGTCGCGGCCGTCGACATAGACCAGCTTCGGTTGGCAGGGCAGCGCCGCCACCGCCTGCGCCAGCGCCCAGAGCGAGGCCTGAAGGATATTGTCGCGGTCGATTCGCGCAGGGGAGGCGAAGGCGACGCCGACCTCGGCGGTGGCGCAAATCCGCGCATAGAGCTTTTCACGCTCGTCAAATGTGAGTTTCTTCGAATCGTTGAGCCCGCGGGGGATGCGGTTCGGATCGAGCACGACCGCCGCCGCGACGACAGGGCCGGCAAGCGGCCCGCGGCCGGCCTCGTCGCAGCCGGCGACCGGCCAGATGCCGCTGTTGTAGGCGCGCCGTTCGCGCTTGAAGCTCGGGCGTAAAATCTCGTCTTTCAGCGGCAGGCGCGCCGGGGTCTGTTTCCGACTCATGGGCCGGACATTGAGCGCGAGCCGGGGCCCCGCGCAATGGCTAATCCGGCAGGGTGGGACGCCCGTCGGCCGTCAGTGGAAACTGGGGATTGTACGCGACCTCCCAGATGTGGCCGTCGGGATCGGCGAAGTGGCCGTGATAGCCGCCCCAGGCAGCTTTCTTCGCCGGCACGAGTTCCTTCGCGCCGGCCTGCAGAGCCAGTTCCATCACCGCGTCGACCTCGGTTTCGCTGCTGCAGTTCCAGGCGAGCGATGCGCCGCGAAACGGCGACGGCGCGGTGTCCGGAGCAAAGCCAGCATCGCTGGCCAGTCCGCTGACGGCATAAAGTGAAAGCGCCAGCGTCCCGGCATCGAAGAATGCGACCTCGTTCTCCGGTGCGGCTTTCATCTTTCGCCTGAAGCCCAGCGCTTCATAGAACCGCGCGGCGCGGGGTACGTCGGCAACGCCAAGCGTGATCAGGCTGATATGGGCGTGGGGCATCGTGTGAACTTAGCGCTCAGCGTCGTCCCCGCAAAAGCGGGGACCCATATTCAAGGGCTGTGGTTATGGGTCCCCGCTTTCGCGGGGACGACCACACATCAGAACAAGCTCAATTGCTCGCTGCCCTTCACCGGGCGTTGGAAATGCTCGGTGGTGAGCTTCGCGCGCTGCCGGTTCAGGCCGAGCCGTTCGCAGGCGAGTTCGAAACGCCGTCCGATCAGCCAGGCATACGGGCCTTCGCCGGTCTGCCGCTTGCCCCAGGTCGAGTCGTAATCCTTGCCGCCGCGCATCTCGCGCACGAGCTTCATCACATGGCGGAAGCGGTCGGGGTAATTCGCCATCAGCCATTCCTTGAACAAATCGCGCACTTCGAGCGGCAGCCGGAGCATCACGTAGCCCGCGCTTTTTACACCGGCGAGCGCGACCGCATCCAGAATGCGCTCGATATCGGCATCGTTGATCGCCGGGATCACCGGCGCGATCATCGCCGCGGTCGGAATGCCGGCCTCCGACAATTGACGCAGAGCCTCGAGCCGCTTGGCCGGCGTCGATGCGCGCGGTTCCATGGTGCGGGCCAGCTTGCCGTCGAGCGTGGTCACCGAAATCGCGACCTTGGCCAGATTGCGCTGCGCCATGCGTGACAGGATGTCGATATCCCGCGTCACCAGCGCCGACTTCGTCACGATGCCGACTGGATGGCCGGCGCGCTCCAGCACCTCGAGGATGCGGCGCATGATCTGGTGCTGCTTCTCGATCGGCTGATACGGGTCGGTGTTGGTGCCGATCGCGATGGTGCGCGGCGAGTAGCCCGGTGCCGCGAGTTCGCGCTCGAGCAGCGCCGGGGCGTCCGGCTTCATGAACAGTTTGGATTCGAAGTCGAGCCCCGGCGAAAGCCCGAGGTAGGCGTGGGTCGGCCGCGCGAAGCAATAGACGCAGCCGTGCTCGCAGCCGCGATACGGATTGATCGAGCGGTCGAACGAGATGTCGGGGGAGTCGTTGCGGGTGATGACCTTGCGGCTGGCATCGGCCTGCACGGTGGTCTTGAACGGCGGCAGATCGTCGAGGCTCTGCCAGCCATCGTCGAAGGCGATGCGGGCGAGCGGCTCGTAGCGGCCGGACGCATTGGAAGAAGTACCGCGGCCTCGCCGGCGTTGTCTGTCGACGCCGACGCCAAGGAGCCCGGATTGGTCGGAAGTACCGTCCGGGGGCATCCTTGCAAAGTCACCCGCAGGCGCGGAGGGCACATGCGCCGGCGGGTGTCTCAGGGCTGCGGATGGTCGTGCCATAGCGAATATCTAGGCCTCCGCAACGAACAAAACAAGAACATAATCGAAGTTGATCTGCATGGCTGAATGTCGTGGCATTCGCTATTCACAGCCCCATGATCTGGCCCGCCTGAAACAATCCAGGGGCCAACCGGTCGCCCGCATTTCGGTTCCATGCTCAGCGTCATCGTCCCCACCCGCGAATCAGAGCGCACCCTGGTACGGACCCTGGCCTGTCTGGTGCCGGGCGCGACCGCCGGCCTCATTCGCGAGGTGATCCTCGCCGACGCCGGCTCGACCGACGAAACCGCCCAGGTCGGCGATGTTGCGGGCTGCCGGTTCCTGTCGCTGCCGGGACCGGCGGGGCCGCGGCTCGACGCTGCCGTCCAGGCGGCGAGGGCCGAATGGCTGATGTTCGTGCCGGCCGGTGCTGTGCTCGAGACCGGCTGGGTCGCCGAGGTGCAGCAATTCACCGAGCGCGCGCCGGAAGCGATCGCGGCCGTCTTCACCGAGGCGGTCGGTCCGCTCGGCCGTGAATCGATGCTACAGGCCATGATCGCAGTGTGGCGCGCGCGGCGGACCCTTCTGTCCCCGGGGCGCGGTCTCGTGATCGGGAAGTCGTTCTATCGGACGCTCGGCGGCTTCAGCGATCGGCAGGATGCCGAAGCGGATCTGCTGCGGCGTATCGGCAAGCGACGGATGGCGACGCTGCGGACCGGGTTGATCCCGCAGCCATAGCCCGATCAGAATGTGAGACTCGTGTTCCAATCGCGGCGCGGCCTTGCGCTCGGCCGCGATCGGGTCGCGTTCGCGCGCAAGGCCGTCTGACCGATCACTCTATGCTAGGTCCGTGTGCTGACCGTAGCCAGGCAATCCCCTTGGAAGGAAGGTTTCCAGCTCTCCAGGCAGTGGGTGCCCGAATTTTTCGGGCAAGCCGGCCGAGCGAGAGCTGGACCTTGCGTTCTTAAACGCTGCTTCACACCGGAAGCACGTTGTTCTGCGGTGCAGGAGCCGCTTCCTCCGTCGCTGGCGCATGCTCGGGATCGGCCGGCAATTGCAGGACGGTTGCGGTCTGACCTTCGCGCAGCATGGTGACAAGCACCAGGCGGCCATCAGGAAACTCGAGCGCATCGTGATGGCTGTACGGGCGGTTCATGTCGATCTGACGGAAGCGCGCAACCCGGTGCGGTATCGTTGCATATCCGAAGCGCGGCGGGATCAGACCGAAGCCCCGCGAGTACACTACCTCGGCATCGAATGCGAGTTCGGTGCCGGGCCTCAGGCAAATCGCGACATCGGGTTCTCCGATTGCCGCAAATCCTCCAGTGATGGAGTTCTCGAAGACTGTGCTTGTCACTCTGTCGCCCACTTTGGCCGGGCGTGAGGCCACATGTTGCAGACTATAGTCGCACATGGAAGACATCCTTCTTGCTGCGAACAGCCGATGCGGTTGTCCTAGTTTGGTGATGCTGCTCCGCCACCGCGGCAATGGTATGGTCGCGCAAGCGGCACCTAGTTAAATCACTGGCTGTTGAATGAAGTTCCGGCCCGGATCGAATGTTGTCTGGTTTTCTTGCCGGTCTGAAAAAACGAATTCTGCTGTCTAAAAATTTTGGGGGCTTACCATGCAGTCATGCTGCGTTGATGCGGCGGTCACGGTGCCTTGATGCGATGCGCCTTTCATTGCGTGCGACTGTGACTAACCGCGGCGATGAACGACAAACGGGGGTGACATGAAGATCGATCTGACGGGGAAACAAGCGGTGGTGACCGGCTCCACTGGCGGCATCGGCTTTGCGATTGCCAAGGGACTCGCTGCGTCCGGCGCCGCCGTGGTGATCAATGGTCGCACCGGAGCGAGCGTGCAACAGGCAGTCGAAGCGCTGAAGAAGCAGGTGCAATCGGCGCGCGTCGATGGCGTTGCCGCCGACCTCGCCACGGCGGCGGGAGTCGATGCCTTCGTGGCGCGCGTGCCGCAGACCGATATTCTCGTCAACAATCTCGGGATCTTCGAGCCGAAAAATTTCGAGGACATCCCGGACGCGGACTGGTTCCGGTTCTTCGAGACCAATGTGATGAGCGGCATCCGCATGTCGCGCGCCTACATCCCCGGCATGAGAGCGAAGGACTGGGGCCGCATCGTCTTCATCTCTTCGGAATCCGGCCTGAACATTCCGCTGGAGATGATCCATTACGGCATGATCAAGACCGCACAGATCGCGGTCGCGCGCGGTTTTGCGGAATCGCTTGCCGGCACCGGCATTACGGTGAATTCCGTGCTGCCCGGACCGACGCGCTCGGAAGGCGTGATCGATTTCTTCGGCAAGATGGCGAAGGAGCGGGGCGTGTCGCAGGCGCAGATGGAGAATGACTTCATCGCGCAGCATAGACCGACCTCGATCATCCGCCGTCTCGCGTCGGTGGACGAGGTCGCGAACATGGTGGTCTATGCCTGCTCGAAGGAGGCCTCGGC
>JAEWHY010000562.1 GCA_023387555.1 Pseudomonadota bacterium | reverse complement strand
GATCCAGACCATGCGGGAACGCTGCGGCGCCCCAGTCATGACCCGCCAGCGTCCGCAACAGACACTCGAGGAGATCGTCGCGCCACTGGTGCGGGCGCTGCCACTTCGGCAAATCGAAGAGCTCGATGCCGATATCCGGACCCTGACCGAACGGCTCGACGCCAGCCGCAGCTCGGGCATGGACCCGCGCCTTCTCGCGCCGATCGAACAAGGATTGCACGAGGTTCAGTCGGTTCTTCACCAGTTGAAGCCGATCGAGACTGTGGCTGTCTTCAAGGCGGCGATAGGGGCGCTGGGCGAGCGCCTCGATCACCCGCAAGACGGTGCTGCGACCGCCCAGGTCGAAACCGTCATCGGGGCGCTACGCAACATCGCCGGACTGGCCAAGGCGCACGACACGCTTGGCGCGCTGTCCAACAAGGTCCGCGGCCTGACGGACAAACTTCAGCACATCACCGCGTTTGTCGGCAGCAGCGTGGAACAGCCAGCGCCGGTGCAGCCGAGCGCCGAGCCCACTTCGATCGAACACAGCCTGCGCGAGATCAACCTGCGACTCGATGCGCTTCAGAACGGCGCACAGCCTTCTGATGATCGCAAGCCGGAGGACGATCGCCTGGGCGCGGACCGGAGCGCACAGGACGCGCTGGAAATGGCGCACGCGACGCTGTCCGAACTGGTCGCACAGCTCGCAGGCAATCTGAAGAATCCGCGCAACGCCATGCCGGGATCGGGTGGACAGCCGATCCAGCGCCCGATTCTCTCAGGCTATCCGCGCGCGGACGGTCGGCTGGCCGACTTCGCGAACGAATACGAACCCGAATTCGCGAAAGCGCCGCTGCGGAATCACACGCCGCATCCGCTTGAAACGGTCTATGTCGAGCCGGAGCTGCCGAGCCGCTCGATCGTGATCCCGGTAAGGCCGCTGATCTTTGGCGCGATGGTCATCATCCTCGCGGTCGTAGCCGCCCGCGTTTCGGTGCAGCTGACGGACGCTCCGCTGCCGACCATCGCAAAGGCCGACGCGTCCCAGCCGGCAGCGCCGCAGGAGCACACCGGCAGCATTGCGCGTCCCGAGCGGGCCGAGTTGGAGGTGCCGGACCTGATCCGCTCGCAGGCGCCCGATCATGCGCTCGCCGCGCCGGAACGCCCCGTTCAGCAATCCGCGTCGGCGATCGGCGATCAGGACAACAGCGGCGTGATCGGACGCCCCGTGACGATGCCAGCCGGCTCGCCCGAGACCGCGATGGAACCGGCGATGCCGCTGCCAGGCACCCTTCCGGCGGCTCTGCGCGCCGACGCCATGAAGGGCAAGCCGTCAGCGGAATACGAGGTCGGCGTCAGACTGGTCGAAGGCAAATCCGCCGCTGCGAACGCCGAGGAAGGCATGCGCTGGCTCAAGCGGGCCGCCAAATCCGGAATCATCCCGGCGCATCTGTGGATCGGCAGCCTGTACGAGAAGGGACTCGGCGTGGAGAAGGACCTCAAGCTGGCACGCACGCATTATCTGGCCGCCGCGGAAAAGGGCAACGCAAAGGCGATGCACAACCTCGCCGTCCTGCACGCGGAGGGGGTCGATGGACGACGCGATTACAAGACCGCCGTCCGCTGGTTTCAGCGCGCTGCGGACCGCGGGATCGCGGACAGCCAGTACAACCTCGCCATCCTCATGATGCGCGGGGTCGGCATCGACCAGAACCACCAGGAAGCCTACAAGTGGTTTGCGCTCGCGGCGCTGCAGGGCGATCGCGAGGCGGCGCGACACCGCGACGAGATCGGCCGCAAGCTCGAGCCCGGCGCTTTCGCCGCGGCCCAGACCGCAGTGCGGAGCTTCGTGCCGCAGCAGCAGCCCAATGAGGCCGTAACGGTCGCCGCTCCCGCCGGCGGCTGGGATCGTGCGACCGAGGACAACCGCAAGCCCCGGTCCGGCATCTTCGCGCGAGGCGCATCCTGACGCCGCGCGATCGCCGTCGCAGCGCTCATCTCATCCGGTTTGAGTTGATTGATCGCTCCGCCGCTCCTGTGTGCGGCGAGCGACGATTCAATACGACTGGCCGATCAATGCGCTGCCGGTCGGGAGCGAAACGTGACTCAGCGATCAGAATTTCGGTCCGGCATAGGGGCGGGCCCAGTCGAACATGTAGTTCAGCCCAACGCGCCCTGTCCCGAAGCTGAGGTCGGCATTGACGCCACCCGAGGTCTTTCCCGTCAGATAATTGGCGGAGCCGAAATCGTTGTAGAGATATTCGAACTTCATCGTCCAGTTGCGCGACAGCGCCCATTCGAAGCCGGCGCCCAGCGCGAAGCCGACATGCGTGTTGGCGCTGGACGTGATCGGGCCGACATAATTCGGATCGGTGAAAAGGCTCAGCTGATTGTGCGCCCAGGCGACGCCGCCGGTGCCATAAACCATTCCGCGATCGGCCGCGTAACCGACGCGCAGGCGCGCGGTTCCAAAGTAATCGACCTTGCTGAAGGCACTGCCGAACGCATAGCCATGGAGATGCTCGACGCTGCGCTCGATGCTGGCAAAGGCGGAATCGATCTCGACGCCGAGGACCCAGGGCGATCGACCGTTCTGCCAGTTGAAGCCGGCCTGCCCGCCCGCGAACCAGCCGTCGATGTCGGAGCCGCGCGGATTGACGTCGAAGCTGCCCCAACCATAGCCGCCCTGGCCGCCGACATAGAATCCGGTCCAGTTGTAGAAACCCGGCCGCAGCGCGGGCGGATCGATCTGCGGGAAGTCGGCCGCGCGCGCGGTCATCGTGAAGCCAGCCGACGCCATCACGACGCCCATCAGCGCAGGCACGACACGTTGCATCGCAAAGCTCCCGGAGGCCGCGCTCGCTCCGGATCCGCCGCAACCTTCAGTGCAGCGACATCCCGGCGCGCCGGCGCGCGTTATGCTTAATGAACCGTAACGGAGTATGGTTTACGGAGGGTAAACTCGCTGGCCGCGATGCCTGGTTGAGCGGTCATCGTAGGGTCCGAAGCCGGGAACCGGCGGCTCCCAGGACCCGGGAAAGCGACCTGCGCGCGACCAGCCAGGCTCTTTTCGAGGCGGAGTTTTCTAACCGGGCCGCGGTCTGGCCCGAAACCGGGCATTGCCGCGCGGGCGCTGCATGCGCTATGAGGGGGCCGAAGCACCCGTAGCTCAGCTGGATAGAGCGTTGCCCTCCGAAGGCAAAGGTCACACGTTCGAATCGTGTCGGGTGCGCCAACGATTTCAGATAGTTAGATCATCTTGGCCTGCAGCGAAGCCGGCGGGCTCGCCGCTGTTGTCTCAAGCCACGATGCCGGCGCTTTTCAAGCGGGCGACCTCCTCAACGTCGAAGCCCATTTCACGGAGGATCTCGTCGGTGTGCTGTCCGATCTCGCCACCCAGCCACCGCTGACGGCCCGGCGTCTCGGACAGCTTCGGAAGAATCCCCGGCATGGCGACAGAGGTGCCGTCGGGCAGTTCGGTGTCGACGATGGCCTCCCGCTCGCGGAACTGGGGATCGACCATGATATCCGCGGCTGAGTAGATCCGGTCACAGGGCACATCGGCATCCTGGAGCACCTGAATGGCATGCGCCGTGCCAACGCCGGCCGTCCAGCCCGCAATCGCGCCGTCGATTTCTTCTTCGCAGGTGACGCGCCCCTCGTTGCTCTGCAGCTTTGGATCGCTTGCAAGATCGGGCCTGCCGATCGCATTCATCAAGCGGCGATAGATCGCGTCGCTGTTGCCCGCGATCACGATCCAGTCTCCATCGGCGCTCTGATAGGTATTCGACGGACAGATTCCTGGCAGCTTGCCGCCGGTGCGTTCGCGCCGGAGCCCGGAATAGCTGTATTCCGGCACGAGGCTCTCCATCATGTTGAAGACGCTTTCGCTGAGGGCGACGTCCACCACCTGTCCCGCGCCGCGCTTCGACCGGACGCGCAGCAGCGCCATCAGCGCACCGATGACGGCATGAAGCGACGCAAGCGAGTCCCCCAGGCTGATGCCGACGCGTGACGGCGGCGCCTCCGGCGTACCGGTCGTATAGCGAATGCCGCCCAGCGCCTCGCCGATGGCGCCGAAGCCCGGACGATCACGATAGGGTCCGCTTTGACCGAAGCCGGAGATCCGCACCATGACGAGATCCGGATTCTCCCTGGAGAGCACGTCCCATCCGAGGCCGAGCCTCTCCAGCATTCCCGGACGGAAGTTTTCGATCACCACATCCGCGGATTTGACGAGCTGGCGGACAATGGCGACGCCCTCTTCGCTTTTCAGATTGAGGGACAACAGCCGCTTGTTCCGCGATTGCAGATGCCACCACAGAGACGTGCCGTTGTGCAGGACGCGCCACTTGCGCAGCGGGTCACCGTCGCGCGACTCGATCTTGATGACGTCCGCGCCAAAGTCGGCGAATACGCGAGATGCAAACGGTCCCGCGATCAGCGTCCCCAACTCGATGACCCGGACCCCAGCCAGCGGCCCCGCCTCATCACTCTTTCCGGATATCAAGCCCGATTCCCCCGATGCCTGTGCGCAATCGGCGAGGAATGTAGACAGATCGATCAGGCATACGGCTTCAATTTGCGCGCGGAAGACGGCGCAAATTGAATGAATCAACCACGCTCGAGGCCGTTTGTGGCGGAATGCTCCAACAGCGGCGACCGTTGCGCCTGCCCGCTCAACGCCACATCAATGTCAGGCTGATATCGCCCGGCATTCCGTCCGGCCAGTCGGCGATCTGGAACTTGATGTGATAGCCGCGCGGCTCGAGGTGCTGCTTCCAGAACGCATGGAGTTCCTTCGGCAAGCCGGTGAGCGTCTCCTCCCAGCCCGCCTCCTGCTGGTTGATGGCGCGCCCCTTGTCGGTAAAGAGCTTGTTCGAAAAACGTGCGACCTCGACTTCGCTGAGACCGTTGCTCACCGCGCGATTGATGATGGCGGCGGCCCTCTTCATCCGCTCCTCGTCGCTGACGCCGGACGGACTGCTGAGCCGGTCGAGAAGCTGTTTCTTCTCCGCCTCGGCGGCCTGCCGCTTCTTCATGAATTCGGCCGCCTTCTGCGCCTCCATCTCCGCGCTCTTGCGCATGCAATCCTTGGCCGTCGGCAGAATGTCGTCGATCGTCGCCATCGTCTTCTCCAGTCACCCGATTTCTCTAGTCGATGATGTGGTAGCCGCCGTCGACATACAGTGTCTGGCCGGTGATCAGTCTTGCCGCATCGTGCGCAAGGAAGGCGGTCGCGACGCCGACGTCGTCGATGCCGACAAGGCTGCGCGTCGGCGCCTTCTCCTTGGCCTTTTCCAGCAGTTCATCGAATTCGGGAATGCCGGACGCGGCACGCGTCGCCAATGGCCCCGGCGAAATCGCGTGCACGCGAATTCCCTTGGGCCCAAGCTCAGCCGCGACATAGCGCACCGAGGCTTCGAGGGCCGCCTTGGCGACACCCATGATGTTGTAATTCTTCACCACCCGCTCGCTGCCGTAATAGGTCATCGCAAACATGGCGCCGCCGTTCTTCATCAGTGGCTCGGCGAGATGCGCCATATGCAGGAATGACCAGCAGGACACATCCATGGTCGAGAGAAAACCTTCCTTGGTGACATCGATGACCCGTCCATGCAGCGCGCCCTTCGGCGAGAAGGCAATCGAATGGATCAGGAAATCCATCCCGCCCCACTGCTTCTCGATCTGAGCGAACACCGCCTCGGTCTCGCCCTCGACATTGACGTCGAGCGGCATGAAGATCGGCGCCTCGAGCTCTTTCGCGAGCGGTTCGACGAAGCGCCGGGCCTTCTCGTTCAGATAGGTCACTGCGACTTCGGCGCCGAGCGCGCGAAAGGCGCGCGCGCATCCCCAGGCGATGGACTGATCGTTGGCAATGCCGACGATGAGGCCCCGTTTTCCCTCCAGCAGCGGCGCCTTTGCCTTGGGGATGCTCATGCCGTCCTCCTGTGCGAGGCGTCGCCGTGACTGCCTGCTGCCGACAGCACCGCCAGGGTGTGCTTTGCGATCATCAACTCTTCATTGGTCGGGATGACATACACGCCGAGCCGGCTGCCCGGCCGCGATATGCGGAATTCATCCTTGCCGTTGGCCTGCGGATCGATCTCGGCGCCGAGCCAGCCGAGCCGCGCGCTGATCCGCGACCGCATCTCGGCCGAACGCTCCCCGATGCCGGCCGTAAAGACAAAGCTGTCGATCCCGCCGAGCGCGCCGGCGAGGTAACCCGCGTAGAGTCCGATCCGGTAGACGAAGTGGTCCAGGGCCAGCGCCGCGCCGGGCTCGGCGCTTTGCAGCAATTCGCGGACATCGTTGCTGATGCCGGACAGCCCTTTCAACCCGCATTCCTTGTAGAGAAAATCCTGCACGACGTCGGCGCTCATCCCCTTCTCGCTGAGCAGGTAAAGCACGACCCCCGGATCGATCTGGCCGGAGCGCGTACCCATCGGCAGGCCATCGAGGGCAGTAAATCCCATGGTGCTTTCGACGCTGCGCCCCTTCACGATCGCACACATCGACGCACCGCTGCCGAGATGAGCGACCACGATGCGCCCGTCGGCCTGATCGGGCAGGCGCTCGCGGAAGCGCCCGGCGATATACTCATAAGAAAGGCCGTGGAACCCGTAGCGGCGCACGCCTTCCGCATAAAACCGCTCCGGGATCGCATAATGGTCCGCGACCGCGGTATGGCCGCGATGGAACGCGGTATCGAAACATGCGACCTGCGGTATCTCGGGGGCGCGTTCGAGCAGGATGCGGATCGGCGCCAGGTTGTTCGGCTGGTGCAACGGCGCCAGCGGCACAAGGCGCTCGAGATCGCTGAGCACCTTCTCGCTCACGAGCACAGGCCGGTCGTAATGCGGCCCACCATGCACCACGCGGTGACCGATCGCGGCGAAATGCAGGTTCTGTTCGCTCCGCAGCCAGGCGCCCGCCGTTCGCATCGCTGTCGCGACGTCCGGCACCTCTTTCGCATCATAGTCGCGGTCGATGAGCTTCTCGCCAGGTCCGCCGCTGGCCTTCAGTTTCGGCCGAATCCCGATGCCATCGACCTGGCCGCTCAGGAGTTGTCGCAGTTCTTTGCCGGCACCCTCGGTCTCGAATACCCGGAACTTGACGCTCGATGAACCTGCATTGACGACGAGGATTGCGTCCATGGCGGTCACGCGGCCGGAATGTCGGTGCTGTTACGGCGCGCATTCACGAACAATGACGCGATGGCGCAGGATGCCATCCGCGTGCGCACCGAATCCGCTCGCGACGTCAGGATGACCGGCACCCGCGCCCCGAGCACCAGACCGGCGGCATCGGCACCCGAGAGGAAGATAAGGTTTTTCGCCAGCATGTTGCCGGCCTCGAGATTGGGTACCACGAGGATCTGCGCATAGCCCGCAACTTCGGACTTGATGCCCTTGATTCGGGCGGCCCCGGGGTCGACCGCGTTATCGAAGGCGAGTGGACCGTCGAGAATGCCTCCCGTGATCTGTCCGCGATCCGCCATCTTGCACAGCGCCGCAGCCTCGATGGTCGAGGGGATTTTCGTGGTCACGGTTTCGACGGCCGAGAGGATCGCGACACGCGGCGTCCCGGGAACAATCTGCACATAAAGGTCGATCGCGTTCTGGACGATGTCGCGCTTCACATCGAGATCGGGCGCAATGTTGATCGCGGCATCCGTCACGATCAGCGTCTCCGAATACGACGGCACATCCATGATGAACACGTGGCTGATGCGCCGTGCCGTGCGCAGCCCGGTGCTCGACGAGGTCACGGCGCGCATCAGTTCGTCGGTATGCAGGCTGCCTTTCATGAGCAGTTCGCCCTGTCCGGCGCGGATCATTTCCACGCCCTTGGCGGCCGCATCCTCGCTATGTTCGGCATCCACCAGCTCATATCTGGCGATGTCGAGGCCGTGCTTTTGCGCCACCGCTCGCACCTTTTCCGCGGGCCCGACGAAGATCGGCGTGATCAGGCCCGCTTCGGCGGCTTCGACCGGACCCCGCAACGAGGTCTCGTCGCAGGGATGCACCACGATGGTGGTGGACGCCGGAACCGTTTGGGCGCGTGCGATCAGCCGGTCGTATTTTGCGTGCGGCCTCACCTCGGATAAAACCGCCTCGGTACTCGCCATGGCATGCCTCGCGATTGTCCTTCAGGAATTTGACTGCCTGCGCGTCTGCACCGTCTCGACAGGCGGTTTCCCGCCCTCGAACAGACCGACGATGCGCTGCATTCTTACGGCCGCCTCTCCGGTCAGGGCGCCGGCCGCGGACACGACCTCCTGGATCGCGGCGAGCGCGGTCTTACGCTCGTTCGCATCCTGCGGCAGGAGAGACGGTATGGCCGC
>JAEWHY010000473.1 GCA_023387555.1 Pseudomonadota bacterium | reverse complement strand
TTGTTGTGCCGGATCTTGAGGATGCGAATGCCGCTCTCCTCGGCGTAGCGTGCCTGCAATTCGGCGATCACCTTGCGCGAGCGGTCACGGAGCGCGCGCGTGTCGTCGAGCGTCGTGTCGTAACCCTCGCGAATGAAGCCGCCGTCGCGCTTGAACGCGGGGAGTTCGTCGGCCAGCGCGCGTGTCAGTTCGCTGAGCAGGGCGGGGGACGGGCTTGCGAGCTTTGTGACGATATCCGCGATCTCCTCCGGCAGGCCGTCGGCTGCGGACAGCCGCTTCGCCAGCTCCGCCGCAGCCGCAAGGCCGTCGCGGATTGCGGCGAGGTCGCGCGGGCCGCCGCGTCCGATCACCAGCCGCGACAGCGCCCGCGCGAGGTCGGGTGCCGACCTCAGGCCGGTCCGCACGTCGCCGCGCGCGACTGGATCGTCGACGAACGAGGCCACCGCATCGAGCCGCCGCGCAATCGCAACGGCATCGGTCAGCGGAGCGGCCAGTCGCTGTGCCAGCAGGCGTGCGCCGGCCGCCGTGACCGTGCGGTCGATCGTGGCGAGCAGGGAGCCTCGCCGTTCGCCGGAAAGCGTGCGGATCAGTTCGAGATTGGCGCGCGTCGCCGCGTCGATGGCAAGCGCCGCGCCCGCACTCTCGCGCAACGGCGGAGACAGCGGCGGGCGTTTGCCGAATTGGGTGCGCTCGACATAGGTCACGCAGGCCGCCGCCGCCGTGAGCTCGAGCCGCGACAGCGGACCGAAGCTTTCGGTCGTGGCCACCTTGAAATAGTCCGACAGCCGCCGCTCCGCGGTCGCGCCGTCGAAGACATCGCGGGTCAGCGGCATTACATGCTCGAACGAGCGGAGCAGCGGCGCGATGGCGCCATCGGCATAGAGCGCGTCGGAAACGATGATCTCGCCCGGATCGATGCGGGCGATTTCCGCGGCGAGTTGTCCGGCGTCGCTTTCGGTCACGCGGAATTCGCCGGTCGAGATGTCGATCCAGGCCAGCGCGAAACGCGCCTGCGCGTCGTCTGAAGATGTCCGTGCGCGTGCCAGGGCCAGCAGATAATTGTTGCGCTTCGCCTCCAGCAGCGAGTCCTCGGTCAGCGTGCCGGGCGTGACGAGCCGCACCACGCCGCGCTGAACGACGCTCTTGCCACCGCGCTTCCTCGCCTCCGCCGGGTCCTCGAGCTGCTCGCAAACCGCGACCCGATGCCCGAGTGCAATCAGCCTGTGGAGGTATTCGTCGGAGCGCTCGACCGGCACCCCGCACATCGGAATGTCGCTGCCGAGATGCTTGCCGCGCTTGGTCAGCACGATCCCGAGCGCGCGCGAGGCGATTTCCGCGTCCTCGAAGAACAGCTCGTAGAAATCGCCCATCCGGTAGAACAGGAGGCAATCCGGATTGGCGGCCTTGATCTCGATGAATTGTTCCATCATCGGGGTGACGCGGCCGCCGTCTGCTGGCGGGGCGGCCTCGGCCGGCGATGGCTTGTGCGGGGCATCCATGCCGGCAAATTAGCAGAACGATCCGGCGTGGGCAGGTGCCTTCGAGCCATCGTTCACAAGCGATGCGTATGGAAAAAGACCTCGCCGGACTGGCTGGCGAGGTCTGCAGATTTTCCTGTCTTTTGCCGGGGTGACTCGGGGCGGAAGCGAAACCGGACGCGCCCTCGCGCATGACGCGACCGCCAGCCATCGCGTCGCGGAGCGGTATCCGGCCGCGCCGGAGATGCGCCTGCGCTACTTCACGAACGTCTTGCCGGTGATCCGTTCCAGGTTCTTGTAATAGACCTTGTCGAGATCGGCCTTCGGCATCCCGTATTCGTCGAGGATGCGCAGCGTCTCTCGGATGTACATCGTGCCCTTTTCCGGATCGAACGGGCAGTCGGATGCAAAGATCACCTTGTCGAGATCGAAGAAGCCGAAGCCGAGCTTCATCGCCCCTTCCGAGGTGAAGGTCGCGGTGTCCGGATAGAAGTCGTGCTTGAAATAATCGATCGGCCGCTTCTTCAAGCTTTTCAGGAGCGCGCCGTAATCCTCGTCCGACGTGCGCGCGCCAAGCTGATCCCAGCCCGGACCGACGCGGCCCTCCAGCGTCGGCACGATCGAACCGAAGTGATGCACGATGACCTTCAGCTTCGGCATGTCGTCGAGGATTTTCGAGAACACGAGCCGCGACATCATCGCCGCGGTCTCATAGGCCCAGCCGAAGGTCCACCAGATTTCGAACAGCGATTTCTTCTCGCTCAGATAGTCCGGAAAGTTGGCGCCGCGGGACGGGTGCACCCAGATCGGCTTGTCGAGCTTTTCCATCGCGGCGAAGAACGGGCGAAACTCCGGCGAATCCAGCGGCTTGCCTTCGACATTGGTGAAAATCTGCGTGCCGCAGGCGCCGAGTTCGTTGATCGCGCGCGTGGTCTCGGCGATGCCGGCATCGGGCGCGGTCAGCGGCGTCTGCGCGACGAAGCCGGCAAACTCGTCCGGATATTTCTGGCAGAGTTCGGCCATGCCGTCGTTTCCGACCTTGGCAAACTCGACCGCGAGCTTCGGATCGCCCTTGGAGACCTGCTCGAGCGTCGGCGCGGCAAGCGAGATCACCTGCTTGTAGTCCTTGAAGCCGCCGATGATCCTGCGCCGATGGTCGATGTCGTGCAGCGCCGGCAACTCGGTGGCGCGCTTGCCGATATCGGGCAGGCCGCTGGCGAGCAGCATGTCGAAATATTTCTTCGGGAAGAAGTGATTGAAGGCATCGATGCGCATGCGGTGGTCCTTGGGTTATCGAACGTCGCTACGTGGTTCGTCGCGGAAGACCAAAACTCCGCTCATTCCCGCGCAGGCGGGAATCCAGCTCTTGGCTGCTGGGTCGCCGCTTTCGCGGGGGCGAGCGGGCCATTGGGTCTGTTTCTGAGCGGCCATGTCAGTACGGCGTGATCATGTTGAGCAGCGCCTGCCGTCCATCGCGCACGGCGTCATGGGCTCGCTTGAGCGCCGCGGGCACGTCTGCCGGATCTTCGACACGCTCGCCGTATCCACCCTGCGCCGACACGAATTCGTCGAACGGCGGGGACGGGTCGAGATCGGCGAGGAAGCGGCCATCGGTCTCGCCGGCGACGCCCTCCTTGAACATCGAGAGCGTGGCCTTGCGCACCGCGCCGTAGCGGCTGTTGTTGAACACGATCGAGAGGATCGGCAGCTTGAATTTGTGCTGAACCCAATGGCTCACCGTCGGATTGCCGAACATGTAGCTGCCGTCGCCGAGCGTCGCCACCACGAGCTTTTCGGGTGCGGCGAGCTTCGCGCCGATCGCCGCGCCGAGCCCCCAGCCGAGTCCGCCCGCAGGGC
>JAEWHY010000457.1 GCA_023387555.1 Pseudomonadota bacterium | reverse complement strand
AGCCGGCGCATGTCGGGATGGCCGGTGAACAGCACACCGTAGAGGTCGTAGGTCTCGCGCTCGAACCAGTCGGCGCCGGGGAATTCCGAGATGATCGACGGCACCGGCGTGGTCTCGTCGGTCGTGACCTTGATCCGGACCCGCGCATTCTGCCTGGGCGACAGGAAATGGTAGACCACGTCGAACCGCTGCTCGCGCTGCGGATAATCGACCGCGGTCACGTCGATGAAGTTCCAGAACTGCAGGTCCGGATCGTCGCGCAGGAAGCGCACCACCTTCAGAATGTCGGCCGCATTGGCGTGAACGTTCAGCTCGCCATAAGCGATCTCATAACCGGTGACCGCCCCTGGCAGTCCCGCGCTGATCGTATCCCCGATCGCCTGCAACTTCTCGCTCATGCTCTCCACCCGTCATTGCCGGGTTTAACCCGGCAATCCATCTTGCGAAGAACGATGGATGCGCGGGTCAAGCCCGCGCATGACAACATCAATGTGACCGTCTCAGGTGCCATGCTCAGCGCTCGATCGTTCCGACGCGGCGGATCTTTTTCTGCAGAAGCATCACGCCATAAAGCAGCGCCTCCGCCGTGGGCGGGCAGCCCGGCACATAGATGTCCACCGGCACGATGCGATCGCAGCCCCGCACCACCGAGTAGGAATAGTGATAATAGCCGCCGCCGTTGGCGCAGCTTCCCATCGAGATGACGTAGCGCGGCTCCGGCATCTGGTCGTAGACCTTGCGGAGCGCCGGGGCCATCTTGTTGGTCAGCGTGCCGGCGACGATCATCACGTCGGACTGCCGCGGCGAGGCGCGCGGTGCAAAGCCGAAGCGCTCGGCGTCGTAGCGCGGCATCGACATCTGCATCATCTCGACGGCGCAGCAGGCGAGACCGAAGGTCATCCACATCAGCGAGCCGGTCCGCGCCCAGGTGACGAGGTCGTCGGCGGTGGTGACGAGGAACCCCTTGTCGGCGAGTTCCGCATTCAGGCCGGTGAAGAACTGATCGTCGGCGCCGACCGGCTTGCCGGTGCGCGGATCAATGATGCCCTTGGCGGCAGGAGAAACGATGGCACTCATCGGCGGCTCATTTCATTCGGGAGAGGACGCGTCAGTCCCATTCCAGCGCCCCCTTCTTCCACTCATAGATAAAGCCGATGGTCAGAACGCCAAGGAAAACCATCATCGACCAGAAGCCGAAAGCGCCGAGTTCACCGAACGCAACCGCCCAGGGGAACAGGAACGCGACCTCGAGGTCGAAGATGATGAAAAGAATGGCGACCAGATAAAACCGCACGTCGAATTTCATGCGGGCGTCGTCGAATGCGTTGAAGCCGCACTCATACGCCGAGAGCTTTTCCGGATCGGGTTGCCGATAGGCGACGATGAACGGCGCAATCAGGAGTGCGAGCCCGATGCCGATCGCCACGCCAATAAACACCACGAGCGGAAAATAGTCCTGAAGAAGCTCGCTCATGTCTCACCTTGCGGGATCGGGACGGCGGTCACGCCGTCGCCAAAACCCGTCCATCGGCATCGAGCGGGGAACCGCCCGATGGCCCACCCCCGGCCCCAGCTCGGATTCGTTCCAAGAAGAAAGTCGCGGCAGCCTTAGCGCAGGCCTTTTGCCCCCGCAAGCGCCCGAAAAGTCTCAAAGAACCAATCCACGGCCCAATCCGGCGGCGGCAATCTCCAGAGCCTCCCGCGGGATTGTCGCGGTATTCCGTCCGGGCGAGCCGACACTGAAACCGGCGGAGCGAAACACCGTATTTTAAGCGCGTCCGGAACGCGTCATCGGTCACGGAACGCGCGAGGAGCGGCGATTTGCCCGGTCGGGGATCAATCCTGCCGTCTGGCGGTTGTCGAGACCGGCCACCTGCCTCCAGGGATCGAGAACATGCGAAGATCAACGAACGTTCCGCAGCGGCCCTTTGGTCTCGAACGGGAATCAGCGGCGTGAGCGGCGGACGTCTGCCCCGATCCGGCGCAAATCGCCCCTGCGCATCCGATCAGGCGAAAGCTGCGTGCAGCGGCCTCGCACGAATTGCCTCTACGGGACGCTTGCGACAGGATTGGCGCATGCGGATACGACGAACACAGATTCGATTCGTTGTCGCCATCGCGGTTGCCGCCGCGCTCATGGGCTCGCCGCTGCTTTCCGAGGCGTCCGCGCAATCCAGAGCCGCCGCGCCATCCGTCACCGCAACCGGCCAACCCGGGATCTCGGCTCAGTCGAAGCCGAAAGCCGCCAAGAAGAAAGCCGCGAGGAAAAAGGCCAAACAGGCGCCGTCCGAAAAGCCGGCGGCCGCCGGTCCGCTGCCGCGCACGCCGTTCTCTGCAAAGGACCAGGCGGTCGCGGCGATCGCCAACATGCCGGACGCGCGGTTCTGGGCCGATTCGGAAGGCGACTACCTGCGCGCCCTGCCCACCAAGCCCGGCCCCTGGCTGATCCTCTCCACCGGCGGCGAGGACGGAGCCTTCGGAGCGGGCCTGCTGGGCGGATGGTCGAAGACCGGGAACCGGCCTGAATTCTCGCTGGTCACCGGGGTCAGCACCGGCGCGCTGATCGCGCCCTTTGCGTTTCTTGGTCAGGATTACGACACGCAGTTGCGCGACTCCTACACCACAATCAGCAGCTTCGACATCTTCGAGGTCGGCGGCAAGGGCGAGAGCTTTCTCGATACCTGGCCGCTGCATGGGCTGATCGAGAAGCGCGTCACGCCCGCGCTCCTCGAGGCGATCGCCGAGCAGCATGCCCGCGGCCGGCGTCTCTTCATCCTCACCACCAATCTCGATGCCGGCCGGCCGGTGGCCTGGGACATCGGCGCGATCGCAACGCGCGGCGACAAGGCCGCGCTCGATCTCGTGCGCAAGATCATGGTTGCGGCGATCAGCATCCCGGGTGCGTTTCCGCCGACCTTCATCGAGGCCGAGGCCAACGGCCGCAGCTTCGCGGAAATGCATGTCGACGGCGGGCTGGCCGACCAGTTCTACATCGCGCCGGATTCTATGCTCGCCAGCACCAGCACGGCGAAGCTGCCGGCGACCGATTTCTACATCATCGCCAACATGAAGCTGAATTCGGATTTCCAGCTCACCGAGCGCACCACGCTCAGCATCCTCGGCCGGACCGTGAGCGCGGCGATCAAATTCGTCACCCGCAACGCCATCGACCGCGCCTACGCCACGGCCAGGCGCAGCGGCATCGGCTTTCATGTCGCCTTCATCGACCCGAGCTTCCATGCGCCCTCTCGCGGCGCCTTCGATCCGGATTACATGAAGGCCCTCTACCAGGTCGGATTCGCCAGGGGCGCCAGCGCCGAGCCGTTTCTGCGGGCGCCCGCGGACTATTCGGAACAGCCGCAGAAGGTGGCGCGCTAGCCGCCGCTCCAAGGGGAAGCACATGACGATTGCACGATTGGCACTTGCGGGTTTTTTGGCCATTGCCGCCGTGCCGAGCGCTTCGGCCGCAGCCAAGGCGAAGGCGCAGGCGACCGGAGCCTATGACGGCCTCTGGAGCGTCCTCATCATCACCGAGCAAGGCACCTGCGATCGCGGCTATCGTTACGCGGTGCGGATCAACCGCGGCCGCGTCAGCCATGCCGACCCGTCGGGCTCCAGCTTCCGGATTTCCGGAAGCGTCGCCGGCGGCGGTGCCGCCCGCGTCAATGTGGCGCGCGGCGACCAGAGCGCCAGCGGCACCGGACGGCTGTCGCGCAATGCGGGCTCCGGCCGCTGGAAATCCGCGAAGGGTGAATGCTCGGGCGTCTGGCAGGCGGAGCGGCGCGGAAGCTAGTAGTCCGGACGCAATCACCCTATCTCTAGGCCCGTCCGTGACCGCGCATCCCGCGCGGCGCTCAAACGCCCGCGCGAGGGATGGCAAACGTCTTTTCCAACATTGTCGAGCAGGCCCGCCTGACCTCGAAGGCGCTGATCGAATACAGCCAGGGCCTGTTCGAGCCGACCGTGCGTCTTGGCGTCACCGGGCTGTCCCGCGCCGGCAAGACCGTCTTCATCACCGCGCTGGTGCACGGCCTCCTCCGCGGCGGACGCTTCCCGGTCTTCGAGGCCATGGCATCGGGACGGATCGCCCGCGCCCGGTTGGCGCCGCAGCCGGACGACACGGTGCCGCGCTTCGCCTATGAGGCGCATCTGGAGCAGCTCCTGAAGGAGCGGCAATGGCCGGACTCGACCAGGCAGATCAGCGAATTGCGGCTGGTCATCGAGTATCAGTCGCAGAACCGCGCGATGCGCGAACTGACCCTCGATATCGTCGATTATCCCGGCGAGTGGCTGCTCGACCTGCCGCTGCTGCGCCAGAGCTACGAGGAATGGTCGGCCGAGACCATCCGGCTGTCGCGGCAGGGCGACCGCGCCGACCTCGCCGGCGCCTGGCATTTCGAGATCGCCGCGCTCGATCCGAAGGCGCCGGCCGACGAAAGCCTGGCGCAGACCGTCGCGCGGCATTTCACCGATTATCTGCGCAACTGCCGCGACGAGCGTTTCGCCCTCAGCCTGCTGCCGCCCGGCCGCTTCCTGATGCCCGGAGACCTGGCGGATTCGCCGGCGCTGACCTTCGCGCCGCTCGACCGGCTGGAGGGCTCGGCGCCATCGGGCTCGCTGTGGGCGATGATGCGGCGGCGCTACGAGTCCTACAAGGACGCCATCGTGCGTCCGTTCTACCGCGATCACATCGCCCGCCTCGACCGCCAGATCGTGCTGGTAGACACCCTCACCG
>JAEWHY010000437.1 GCA_023387555.1 Pseudomonadota bacterium | reverse complement strand
GGAAGGAAAGCTGCGATGAGGATGCCGGTCTGCGGCACCGCGCGCGCGTCACAGGTCGCGACCGGAAAAGTCGCGTCAGAGCGATCATGACGCAGGTAGCAGCGCAATCTCCGCAATTTGCGATCCTGCGCGGCAAGACCGCGCCAGGATTGATCGCGGAGCATGCGCGGCAAAACCCCGCCGGCGTCGCCTACCGCGCGAAGACTCTCGGCCTCTATCGAGAGCGGACATGGCGCGACTATGCAGCCGCGGTCGGCCGCTGTGCGCGCGCGCTCAAGACCCTCGGCCTCGACAAGGGCGATCGCGTCGCGATCATGGGCGATGCCTGCGAGGAGTGGGTGATCTGCGATATGGCGGCGCAGGCCGCGGGCGCGATCGTGTTCGGCGTCTATCCGACCGCCTCGGTGTCGGAAGTCGAATTCCTGATGAAGGACGGCGGCGCAAAAATCTTCATCGCCGAGGATCAGGAATATGTCGACAAGATCCTGCAGATCGCCGACCGCCTGCCGGACCTGACATGGATCGTGGTGATCGACGATTCCGCGATGTTCGACTACAGCCACCCGAAGCTGCTGTCGCTGTCCGACATCGAGAGCCGCGTGTCCGGCGATGACGAGACCAGCATCGCCGCGCTCGAAACCATGACGGCCGCGCTGAAGCCGGACGATCCCGCCTTCATCGTCTACACCTCGGGCACCACCGGCAATCCGAAGGGCGCGCTGATCTCGCACGGCAAGCATCTCGCCGGCACCTACACCATCGTCGACCATTACCCGACGCTGCGCGACAAGGCGCACCGCACCGTGGTGTTCCTGCCGCTCTGCCACATCTTCGGCCGCGACGTCGCGATCACGCTGCCGCTGATCTCGCGCCTCGTCCCGCATTACGGCGAGAGCGTCGACGACCTGATGCAGTCGATGTTCGAGGTGGCGCCGACGGTCCTGTTCACCGTGCCGCGCTACATGCAAAAATTCGCCTCGCAGGTGCTGGTCGGGCTGAGCACCACATCGCCGGCCAAGCGCGCGGTCTACAACGCCGCGATGAAACTCGGTAGAGCTGCCGCGCGCCGCCGCTGGGCCGGCACGGCGGGGCCGGCGAATGACGCGATGACCGCGCTGGCGCGCACGTTCGCCTTCGGCCGCGTGCTCAACAAGCTCGGCCTCGACAAGCTCGAACTTGCAATCTCGGGTGCGGCTCCGCTGCCGCAGGAAACCGCGGCGCTCTGGCAGATCTGGGGCGTCAATCTGGTCGAAGCCTACGGCCAGACCGAAACCGGCGGCGCCTTCATCAGCGGCCAACCGCAGCGCTTCGCACGGCCCGGCAATGTCGGAACCGTCGTGCCCGGCTGGCAGGTGCGGCTCGATGGCGACGGGCAAATCCTGGTGAAGGGGCCGGACCAGTTTGAGGGCTACTGGAACCAGCCGGACGCAACGAACCAGATCGTTGATAGCGAGCAATGGCTACATACAGGCGATGTCGGCGAATGGCAGAACGGCAATCTGCGGCTGATCGATCGCGCCCGCGACTTCCTCGTCACCGCCGGCGGCAAGACGATTTCGCCATCGGGCATCGAAAGCACGTTGCGCGCCAGCCCCTATATCGGCGAGGCCATCGTGTTCGGACACGGCCGCAAATATCTCACCGCGCTGATCGAGATCGACTTCGACTCGGTTGCCGACTGGGCCCGCGCCAACAACGTCAGCTACACCGGCTTCACCTCGCTGGTGCAGAGCGAGGCGGTGCAGGGCCTGATCAAGGCGGAGATCGACAAGGCGAATGTCGAATTCGCGCGCGTCGAGCAGATCAAGGCGTTCCGCATCCTGCCGAAGGAACTCGATCCCGAACAGGACGGCGAGCCGGTGACGCCGACTCGCAAGGTGAAGCGCAACCTGATGTACGAGCGCTTCAAGGATTTGGTCGAAGGCATGTACGACGACACCGAGGAGCGGCTGCTCGCCGCGGGTGCCGGCGATGCGCTGCGCTAGTTCTTCTCCCCTCCCCCCGCGAGTGAAGCGAGTGGCGGGGAGGGGTCGGGGGTGGGGGGCCTCAACAACAGCCCCCCACCCCGGCTCGCATTCGCTTCGCTTACGCTCGCCGACCCTCCCCGCCGCTTCGCGGGGGGAGGGAAAAGAAGCGACGCGGACCACGAATTGAATGACAACAATCGAATAGGGAGAACCGCCAATGCTGAAACGGAGCCTGATGGGAGCCATCGCCGCGCTCGCCATCGCATTGCCCGCCACGGCGCAGGAGAGCTACACCATCGGCCTGACCGGCGCGATGACCGGTCCCGCCGCCGGCACGCTCGGCCCGGCCGTCGAAGGCCTGCGCCTCTATATCGACCAGCTGAACGCCAAGGGCGGCATCGACGGCCGCAAGGTCAATCTGATCCTGCAGGATGATTCCGCCGAGCCCTCGAAGGCCGCAGCCAATGTGAAGAAGCTGCTGTCGCAGGACAAGGTGCCGGTGCTGGTGAATGCCAGTCTGTCCTCGACCTATGCGCCGATGCTGGCGGAGACCCGGCGCGCCGGCGTGCCGGTGCTGTTCATGGGCGCGGTCTGCCCGAACGAAGTGCTGCCGCCGAAGGCGGACCCGCTGCAATTCTGTTCGACCGGCTTCACCCCGATCCACGACAGCCGCGCTGCGCTCGACTACATCAAGAGCGCGGCCAAGGGCCCGGTGACCATCGGCTACGCCGCGATGGCGATTCCGATCTCGCGGGCCGGCGTCGATTTCGCCGCGAGCGAAGCCGAGAAGATGGGCTTCAAGACCGCGACCAAGGAAGTCATCCCGCCGCCGACGCCGGACTACACGCCGTTCGCAACCAAGATCAAGGATGCCGGCGCCAACTGGACTTATTCATGGGCGCCATGGGTCACCGAGATCCGCACCTTCGAGGCGCTGCGGCGGCTGGGCTGGGACGGCGAGTATCTCACCATCGCGCATCTGGAAGCGGAAAGCGAACTGCCGCGCGTCAAGGATCCGAAGTTCTACGTGATGGGCGCCAACTCGTTCTATGCCGACGGCCTGCCGATTCATAAGGAGATCGAGGCCGCCGCCAAGGCGGGCGGCGCGAAATATCCGGCCAGCCAGATGACCGAAGGCTGGCTCGGCGGGCTCGCGCTCGAAGCCGCGCTGCGCAAGGCGGGCTGGCCGGCGACCAACGAAAAGATCGCGGCGGCGATGTCGGACCTCAAGGTCGATACCAAGGGCCTGCGCGGCGTGCCGATGGTGTGGACCAAGGACAACCACTTTCGCACCCAGCAGGCCTATCGCGTCTATCGCTGGGACGGCGACAAGATCAGCGTGCTGCAGGACTGGAAGGTCTACGACATCGGCAATTAAACCCGAATACATCAACCGTTCGCCCCCGCGAAAGCGGGGGCCCAGAGCCAAACAACGCACGTCTTGATTGCTGGTACTGGGTCCCCGCTTTCGCGGGGACGAACGGAGAAAGCAGCTCCGCGGCAAACGAGACCGTCAGTTTGAAAGTGCAGCCTTGCAACTCCTCGTCAATATCCTCGTCCTGTCTTCCATCTACGCCCTGATCGCCTGCGGCTATGTGCTGATCTATCGGGTCAGCCGCGTGCTCAATCTCGCGCATGGCGAACTGATGATGGTCGGCTCCTACCTGCTCCTGACCACGGCCTGGATGTTCGCGGGCTCGCCGGTGACCGCGATCGCCGCGGCCGTCGCGCTCAGCCTGACCGTCGGCGTGCTCGTCTACATCTTCCTGATGCGCAAGATGACCGGCGAGATGGTGCTAGCGGCCGTCCTCACCACCGTCGCGCTCGGCATTCTGCTGCGCGGGCTGATGGTGCTGATCTGGTCGGCGCAGCAGCAATACCCCGCGCAGGCGCTCGGCTTTTCCAATCCGGCACTGGCCTTGCCAGGCGGCGCCCGCATCTCGCTGTTCGCCGCGATCCTGATCGGCGTGACCATCCTGACCTATGCGGCGCTGTTCACGTTCCTGCGCTTCGGCGCCTGGGGCGTGCGCATGCGCGCGGCCGGGCAGAACCCGCTGCTCGCGGCGCAACGCGGCATCAACCTGCACGCGGTCTATGCGCTGGCCTGGGGCCTCTCGACGCTCACCGGCGCGCTCGCCGGCATGCTGATCTCGATGGATTCCGGCCTGACCGGCACCATGGTGATCATCGGGCTGAAGGCCTTTCCCGCGGCGCTGGTCGGCGGCCTCGACTCGCTGGTCGGCGCCATCATCGGCGCGCTGATCATCGGCGCCTGCGAGGTGCTGGCGATCCAGTATATCGATCCGCTTTTGTCCGACGTGATCCCGTTCGTCGTGCTGATCGCCTTCCTGATCGTACGGCCCTGGGGCCTGTTCGGCACCCGCGAGGAACTCGACCGTGTCTAGTCAGCCGCGCGCCTCGGGTTACTTCCGCACGTCCTATGCGCAGGATCATGCGCTGGTGCAGACGCGCTTCCAGTGGGTCTGCGCGGCCGCTTTCGCGGTCGTGCTGCTCGGCTTGCCGCTGGTCGCGTCGAACTTCTATCTCGATCTCGCGACCCAGGTCCTACTGGCCTCCATCGGCGCGCTGTCGCTGATGCTGCTCACCGGCTATGCCGGGCTGATCTCGCTCGGCCACGCCGGCCTCCTGTGCGCCGGCGCCTTCACCGCCGGCATCCTTTTCAAGGAATTCAACACCCCGATCTGGCTGACGCTGCCGGCGGCGGCGGTCGTCGGCGCGCTGCTCGGCGTGATCTTCGGGCTGCCGTCGCTGCGGCTGCGCGGGCTCTATCTCGCGGTCTCGACGCTGGCGCTGCATTTCATCGTGGTCTATCTCGGCGGCGAATACGAAACCAAGCGCGGCCATTCCACCGGCATCACCATTGACGCGCCGTTCGTGTTCGGCTTCGAACTCTACGGCGGGCACGTCTGGTATTACATCATGCTCGCCTTCGCCGCGCTGACGCTGCTGCTGTGCATCAACCTGATGCGCACCCGCATCGGCCGCGCCTGGCGCGCGATCCATGCGCATGAGACCGTGGCCGAAGCGCTCGGCATCAATGTCGCTGCCTACAAGCTGCTCGCCTTCGTGATCTCGTCGGCGATCGCAGCGGTCGCCGGCGCGCTGTTCGCCTATTACCGCAGCTTCGTGTCGGTGGAGGCGTTCTCGCTGTTCCTCACCATCCAGTATGTCGCGATGGTGATCATCGGCGGCATGGGCTCGCTGCTCGGCGCCCTCCTCGGCGCATTGTTCGTCACCGTCTTCCCCTATGTGATCGAAGGCGTGCTGCTGAAATTGCCGAACGCGCAGGCCTATGCCGGCCAGCTGTTCGCGATGAATTATGCCGGCTTCGGCTTCGTGATGATCCTGTTCCTGGTGTTCGAGCCGCTCGGCCTCGTCGGCATCTGGCACCGGATCCAGACCTATTTCCTGCTCTGGCCGTTCAAGCATCGCCCGGTCGCGGGAGCGCGCAAATGAACGGCGACGTGCTTCTCACCGCCGAACAGCTGGCCGTGGTCTATCACCACGCCATCACCGCCATTCAGGGCGTATCGCTGACCGTGCACGAAGGCCAGATCGTCGCCATCCTAGGCACCAATGGCGCCGGCAAATCCACGACGCTGCGCGCGCTCTCCGGCTTTCTCGGCATCGACAATGCGCGCGTCACCGAAGGCAGCATCGCCTTCCGCGGGCAGCGCATCGAGAACCGGCCGCCGAACGAACTGACGCGGCTCGGCATCGCGCTGATCCCCGAACGCGAGAAGGTGTTCCCCAATCTCACCGTCGCCGACAATCTCGCCGCGCCCTTCGCGCCTTTGATGTCGAAGGCCGAACGAAAGGCCCGCGAGGAGCAGGTCTATCACTTCTTCCCGCGCCTCGCCGATCTGCGCGCGCGCATCGGCGGGCTTCTGTCCGGCGGCGAGCGGCAGATGCTGGCGCTCGCCTCGGGACTGATGTGCAAGCCCCAGCTCCTGCTCGTCGACGAGCTTTCGCTCGGCCTCGCCCCGGTCATCGTCGAGGACCTGATGGGCAAGCTGGTGCAGATCCGCAACGACCTCAACATCACCATCGTCATCGTCGAGCAGAGCGCCGCCGTCGCGCTCGCCATCGCCGATTACGGCTATGTGCTGGAAAACGGCCGCGTCGTGCTCGACGGCTCGGCCGACAAGCTGAAGTCGCACGGCGACATCCAGGAATTTTATCTCGGCCAGGCCGGCGGCGCCGAACGGCGGAGCTATCGCGACGTCAAGCAATATCGCCGCTCCCGGAGGTGGTATGGCTGAACTCGCGATCGACAATCTCACGCTGCGCTTCGGCGGCCTCGTGGTGCTGGACGGCGTGTCGCTGTCCGTGGACAAGGGCGAATTGCTCGCGCTGATCGGCCCGAACGGCGCCGGCAAGACCTCCGTATTCAACTGCATCAGCGGGCTCTATCCCGGCGAGGGCGCGATCTCGTTCCGCGGCCAGTCGCTGCTCGGCAAGAAGCCGCATGACATCGCAGCCCTCGGCGTCGCGCGCACTTTCCAGCATGGCGAATTGTTCCCGCAGATGAGCGTGATCGACAATCTGCTCACCGGCCGCCACCCGCGCATCCGCGGCAATGTGTTCGCCGAGATGCTGTTCCTTCCCTCAGTCCGCGCCGAGGAGATGCGCCAGCGCGAGGCGGTGGAGAAAATCATCGAGTTCGTCGAACTGGAGCGCTATCGCCACACCGCGGTCGGCGGCCTGCCGTTCGGCACCCAGAAGATCATCGGCTTCGCGCGCGCGCTCGCCAACGAGCCCGCGATACTCCTTCTCGACGAACCCTCCGCCGGCCTCAACCGCGAGGAGCGCGAGGACCTCGCCCGCTTCATCCTGCGCATCAAGCATCAGCTCGGCATTGCCATGATCTGGATCGAGCATGATATGCAGATGGTCGCCGACCTCGCCGACCGCATTCATGTGCTCGATTACGGACGCACGCTGGCGAGCGGTCCGGCCGATGCCGTGCTGAAGGATGAGAAGGTCATTGCCGCGTATCTCGGAACCGGGAAGCACTAGCCAATCTTCTCCCTCCCCTCATGAGCGAAGCGCGCTCTTTCTGTCTCCCTCCCCCCGCGAAGCGGTGGGGAGGGTCGATC
>JAEWHY010000359.1 GCA_023387555.1 Pseudomonadota bacterium | reverse complement strand
GCGAGGGAATGCCTCGACATAACCGCCTCGATCTGCATTCTGAGGGCCGGTGTCCCGAATCCGAAATTCGCAAACTTCGCAGCGACCCCGGAGCGAATTTCGGATTCGAAGGACACCGGCAAAGTCTATTATCTCAGTGCGGTTTGGTTCAGAAATTCCCTTGTTTTGGTTGCGGCGAGGCTGAAGGGAATTTCTGAACCACCGCACTGATAACGCACTGCGACGGAATCAATGCCCAAACCAGCCAGGAAGGCCGCCGCCCGGCCACAATCAAGCCCGCAGGCGGTCCGGATGACCACCGGCCAGGCCGTGGTCAACGCCCTGCTCGCGCACGGAATCGACACGATCTACGCCCTGCCCGGGGTCCATAATGACCATTTTTTCGATGCGCTTTATAGCGCCGGGAACCAGGTCCGGGTGGTTCATACCCGCCACGAGCAGGGCTGCGCCTATATGGCGCTCGGCGCCGCGCTCGCGACCGGCAAGCCGCAGGTCTACAGCGTCGTGCCAGGACCCGGTTTCCTCAATACCGGCGCGGCGCTCCTGACCGCCTATTCGATGAACGCCCCGGTGCTGGGGCTGATCGGGCAGATCCCGCAGAATGCCATCGGGCGCGACCTCGGCCACCTGCACGAAATCCGCGACCAGGCCGGCATCATCGCCCGTCTCGTCGACCACTCCGCCCGCATCCCGCGCGCGGCCGACGCCCCGCGCATGGTCGCCTCCGCGATCCAGTCGATGTTCACGGACCGGCCGGGTCCGGCCGCCCTCGAATGCGCCATGGACGTTTGGGGCCGCGCCGAGCCGGTTACCGACTGCCCGCCCCTGCCGGCCTTCGAGCCGCCGATCGACGACGACGCGATCACGGCGGCGGCGAAGCTGCTCGGCGCCGCCAAAAATCCGATGATCGTCTGCGGCGGCGGTGCGCAGGATGCAGCGGAAGAGGTGACGCAGCTCTCTGCCATGCTGCAGGCCCCCGTTCTCGGCTATCGCCGCGGCCGCGGCATTCTCGACAGCCGCGACCCGCTCTCGATCACATTGCCGCTGGCCCACGAGATGTGGCCCGAGGTCGATGTCGTGATCGGCGTCGGCACGCGTCTGTTGCAGCAGCTCACCGTCTGGGGCACCGACAAGGACCTCAAGGTCATCCGCGTCGAAGCCGATCCGGACGAGCCCGAGCGCGCCGGCAAGCCGGACGTGGCGGTGCTCGGCGATTGCGCGCCGGTGCTGCGCAAGCTGATCGCCGCCCTGCCCGCGCATAATACCAAGCGAAAGCCGCGCAAGGCCGAGATGGAAGAGCGGCAGGCGAAGATGGCCAAACGGCTGGCGAAGCTCGTGCCACAGATGGCGATCCTCGACGCCATCCGCGCCGAATTGCCGGAGGACGGCATCTTCGTCGACGAGGTCACGCAGATCGGCTTTGCGGCGCGGCTCGCGATGCCGTTCTACAAGCCGCGCACGTTCATCTCGCCGGGCTACCAGGACAATCTCGGCTGGGGCTTTGCCACCGCGCTTGGGGTTCAGGACGCGCGGCGCGACGTGCCGGTGCTATCGATCACCGGCGACGGCGGCTTCCTCTATACCGCCACCGAAATGGCGTCGGCGGTGCGCCACAAGATTCCGCTGGTGACCGTGGTGTTCAACAACAACGCCTACGGTAACGTGAAGCTGATTCAGCAGGAATGGTATGGCGGCCGCACCATCGCGAGCGACCTGACCAACCCGGACTTCGTGAAATTCGCCGAGAGTTTCGGCGCTGCCGCGGAGCGCGTGGAGAACCCGGCGCAGCTGCGCGCGGCGCTCAAGCGCGGATTCAAACGCAGGGACGGACCGACCCTGATCGACATGCCGGTCGAGGCAATGCCCTCGCCATGGGAATTCATCATGATGCCGCGGGTACGCGGGTGATCGACAAGACATGGACTTGATTACAACAACAAAAGACCTGCAGGACGCCTGCACTCGCCTCGGACAACACCCGTTCGTCACCGTCGACACCGAATTCCTGCGTGAGTCGACCTACTACCCGCAGCTTTGCGTCGCCCAGATCGCAAGTCCCGAGGAAGCGGTGGTGGTCGACGCGCTGGCGCCCGACATCGACCTCACGCCGTTCTTCGAGCTGATGGGCAACGAGAGCGTGGTCAAGGTGTTCCATGCCGCGCGCCAGGACATCGAGATCGTCTGGCACAGAGCCAACCTGATCCCGCATCCGGTGTTCGACACCCAGGTTGCGGCGATGGTGCTGGGACACGGCGATTCCGTCTCCTACGACCAGCTCGTCCAGCGCATCACCGGCGATACGCTCGACAAGTCGTCGCGCTTCACCGACTGGACCCGGCGGCCGCTGAGCAAGTCGCAGATCGACTATGCGATCTCTGACGTCACCCATCTGCGCGACGTCTACCGCAAGCTGAAGGCCGACCTCGAGAAGCGCGGCCGCACCGAATGGCTGAGCGAGGAAATGGACGTGCTGACCTCGCCCGAGACCTACCGGATGGATCCGGACAACGCCTGGCAGCGGCTGCGCACGCGGGTGCGCAAGCCGAAGGAGCTCGCGGTGCTGATGGAAGTCGCCGCCTGGCGCGAGCGCGAGGCCAAGGCCCGCGACATTCCACGCGGGCGCGTGCTCAAGGACGACATCGTCGCCGACATCGCGATCCAGGCGCCGACCACGATCGAGCGCCTGTCCTCGCTGCGGTCGCTGCCCAAGGGCTTCGAGCGGTCGCGCTGGGGGCTCGAGATCCCGGACGTGGTCAAGCGCGGGCTTGCGCGCGATCCCAAGACGCTGCCGTCGATGGACCGCGCCAAGCCGTTGCAGAACGGATCGGCGACGGTCGAATTGCTCAAGGTCCTGCTGCGCATGACCGCGGAGAAACACGCGGTTGCCGCCAAGGTGATCGCGACGGTCGACGATCTCGAACGGATCGCCGCCGACGATCACGCCGATGTGCCCGCGCTCAAGGGCTGGCGCCGCGAATTGTTTGGCGACAAGGCGCTGGCGCTGAAATCCGGCAAGCTGGCGCTCGCCATCGAGAAAGGCCGCGTGACGGCGATCCAGCGGGATTAGACGCCTTTAGCGAACCGATACATCCGCTCGTCCCCGCAAAAGCGGGGACCCAGTGTCCGAAGCACCGGATTCCCGCTTTCGCGGGAATGAACGGAGTTTGAAGCAACGCCCTTCGGAAAAACGGTGCACCGGATGTCGAACGATTCCTCAAATCCCCCCATCGCGCGCCGCGTGCCGCACGCATACACGCATCACGGCATCACCGTCGAAGACCCGTATGCCTGGCTGCGCGACCCCGGTTATCCGGACGTCAAGGACGCGGACATCCTCGGCTATCTCAATGAGGAGAATGCCTGGTTCGAGGCGGCGATGAAGCCGCATCGCGGCCTCGTGGACACCATCGTCGCGGAGATGAAGGGCCGCATCAAGGACGACGATTCCAGCGTGCCGCAGAAGGATGGCGATTACGTCTATTGGTACGCCTTCGATGCCGGCGCCGAATATCCGAAATGGTACCGCCGCAAATTCGTCGACGGCTCCGATGACGTCATCATCGACGAACCGGCCCTCGCCGCGGGTCACGATTATTTCCGGCTGGGCGGCCACGCCGTCAGTCCTGACGGCAAGCTCCTCGCCTATGCGGTCGATACCAATGGATCCGAACGCTATGTGCTCAAGGTCCGCGAGCTTGCGACCGGCATCGATCTTCCAGACGTCATCGAGAACTGGCGCTACGGCCTGATCTGGGCCGCGGATTCCAGGAGCTTCCTCTATACCGACGCCGACGAGAACTGGCGTTCGAAGGCGGTCTGGCACCACCGCCTCGGCGATCCGCAGAGCGCGGACCGCGAAATCTATCGCGAGCACGATCCGAAATTCACCGTCTCCCTCGGCCGCACCCAATCGCGCCGCTTCGCGACCTTCTCGACCGGCGATCACTCCACCAACGAAATCCGCCTGATCCCCCTAGCCGACCTGTCCGCGGAGCCGATCCTGGTCGCGCCGCGTCTCACCGACCGGCGTTACGACCTCGATGAGCGCGAGGGCACGCTCTACATCCGCACCAACGATACGCACCTGAATTTCCGGGTGGTGACCGCAGCGGTATCGGCGCCCGGCGAGTGGACCGAGATCATCCCCGGCAGCGACCGCCACTACATCCTCGGCATCACCACGTTCGAGAATCTCATGGTGATCGAGGAGCGGATCGACGGCCTGTCGCAGATCCGGCTGCGCGACTATGCCGACGGCGCCGAACGTTACATCACCTTCCCGGAGGCGAGCTTCGACGCCAGCCTCGGCGGAAATCGCGAATATCGCGTCGACCGCCTGCGGCTGAATTACCAGTCGATGGTCACGCCGAACACGGTCTACGACTATCACCTCGCCGACGGCCGGCTGGAGACGCTGAAGGTCCGCGAAATCCCGAGCGGCTACGATGCCTCGCAATATGTCACCGAGCGCCTCGTCGCGCCGGCGCGCGATGGCGTCATGGTGCCGGTGTCGGTGGTCTATCGCCGCGATTTCGTGAAGGACGGCAAGGGTCTCCTGCATGTCTACGGCTACGGCGCCTATGGCCACGCCATCCCGCCCGGCTTCTCGACCAATCGCCTGTCGCTGCTCGACCGCGGCTTCGCCTGCGCGATCGCCCACATCCGCGGCGGCGACGATCTCGGATACCAATGGTATCTCGACGGCAAGCTCGACAAGCGCACCAACAGCTTCAACGATTTCGTCGACGTGACGCGCTATCTGATCGACCACGGCTTTGCCGCGCCGGGCCGCGTCAGCGCCGCCGGCGGCTCGGCGGGCGGCGAATTGATGGGCGCCATCGTCAACCAGGCGCCGGAGCTTTACGGCGCGATCGGTGCGCATGTGCCGTTCGTCGATGTGCTCAACACCATGCTCGACGAGACGCTGCCACTCACCCCCGGCGAATGGACGGAATGGGGCAATCCGATCACCGACAAGACCGCGTTCGAATACATCCTGAGCTACAGCCCCTATGACAACGTGACGGCGCAAGGCTACCCCGCCATGCTGGTGACCGCAGGCCTCAACGATCCGCGCGTGACCTATTGGGAGCCGGCCAAATGGGTGGCCAGGCTCCGCGCCACCAAGACCGACCGCAACACCCTGCTGCTGAAGACCAATATGGGTGCGGGACACGGCGGCAAGTCCGGCCGCTACACCGCACTGGAAGAAGCCGCCGAGGAATATGCGTTCTTCGTCACCCAACTGGCCGGCGGCGGGCGCACTCTCGCCTGACCCCTGACGACGACGGCGCACGGCTTGGCGGCGCCCGACTTGATCCATCGCAAGTTTGTGGGCCGGCGCTCTCCCTAAGCTGGATGAAAATCCGCTTCGGGAGAACGCCGCCGATGGGCGAACTGGTCCTTGCCGCCAAGATTACGCATGTGCCCTCGCTGATGCTGTCCGAGCACCTCGAGCCGCTGAAAGGCACCCGCGACGGTCCGATCAATGCGCTGAAGCTGATCGGCCGGCGCGCGAGAGAGCGCGGCGCCGACAGCGTCGTGGTGTTCGACACCCACTGGATCTCGAACTTCGGCTTTCACATCAACGCAAACCGCTGGCATCGCGGCAGCTATACCAGCCCCGAGGCGCCGCACATGATTGCCGACATCAGCTACGATTTCCCCGGCAATCCGGATCTCGCGGATCTGATCGCGGCCGAGACCGCGAAGGACGGCCCGCTCGCCCTCGCCCATCAGGTCGAGACCATGCCGGTGGAATACGGCACCATCGTCCCGATGCACTACATGAATGCGGACAAGGCACTGTCCGTGGTGCCAATCGCCTCGCCGGTCTTTGCCTCGGTCGAGGAGAACCGCAGGTTCGGCGCCGCCGTGCATCGCGCGATCAGGCGCTCGAACCACAAGGTCGCGATCCTCGCCAGCGGCTCGCTGTCGCATCAGCTGTTCGAGAATTCCAAGCTCGGACCCGATGCCTGGAACAGGATCTCCAGCGAATTCAACCGGCAGATGGATCTGCGCGTGCTGGACTTGTGGCGGGACGGCCGGTTCGCGGAATTCTGCGCGATGCTTCCGGACTACACCCGCAAATGCAATGGCGAAGCGCTGATGGTCGATACCGTGATGCTGTTCGGCGCGCTCGGCTGGGATGAATATGATGGCAGGGCCGAACAGCTTTGCGACTATTTCCCGTCAAGCGGCAGCGGCCAGGTGACGGTGGAGTTTCACCTGAACGGGTAACTCATTCCTCGACCACGACTGGCTCGCGCCCGATCAATCGCGCCAGCGTGCGCATGCGGTTCATCACGCGCTCGCCATTGAGCGCGGCTTGCGCGCCCGGCAGCCGCAGGATCAGCTTGCCGCGATCGACGCGCAGCGGCGTCGTCGGCAACACGCCCGGCATCGACGCCGACACCATATAGGCCACCCGCATCATGGCGCCGAGGATACGCGCGCGATCCAGCATCCGGGTCGAGGCGAGTTCGCGCAGCCGCGGCGACAATTCGTCGTCATGCATGATCCCGACATGACGGAAATAGACCGCGAGCGCGAGATAGGCGCGGCCGGCATGATCGAGCGAGACGAAATCGGCATGCGCGATCAGGTTCAGCGATTGCTCGCCGCGATAATCGGGATGCGTGCGCCAGCTGACATCCGCCACGAGGCATGCGGCATGGCGCAGCCGGCGCTCTTGCGCCGTCTCCTCGATGCCGCTCGTATCCATCAGGCGGTCGGTCCAGCGGATCAGTTCCTCGCCGTGCTGCGGCGAGCGCGAGCGCAACAGGTTGAGATTGCGGGCGGCCGCGATCAGCGGGTCTTTCTGCTTCTCGCGCTCATCCAGCATCGAATAGAGCAGTCCCTCGCGGACGCCGAGCGCCGAGATCACCACCTTCTCGGGACGGATTTTCCGGATCAGCCGGCCCAGCACCACCGCGGCATAGCCAAGCAACGGGCGGCGGGCGATCGAGATCACCTCGATGTTCGACAGGGTTTCGGGATCGACGCGCTGCACCAATTCGCAGAACTCGAGCGCCTCGCGCGCGCGCAGCGTGTAGCCGTGCATCACATGCAGCGGATAGCCGGTCTGCGCCATATGCAGGCCCGCGAGCGCGCGCCAGGCGCCGCCGACCGCATAGAAGGTGCGGCCCTTGCCCGACTTGAGGAACGACACGTCAGACAACTGGCGTTCCACGATCTTGTCGGCCCGCTTGAGCGACTGGTTGGACGCATCCTTCAGCGCGAGGCCGCCGAGAGGCAGCGTCACCCCGCGCCGGACCTTGTGCCCGCGCACGTCGATCAGTTCCAGCGACCCGCCGCCGAGGTCTCCGGTAATGCCATCCGGCTCATACATGCCGGAGATCACGCCAAGCGCCGCAAGCTCGGCTTCGCGCTTGCCGGACAGGACATCGATTTTGATGCGGCAGATGCTTTCGGCCTCGGCGATGAAGGCCGGCCCGTTCTCGGCATCGCGGCAGGCGGCCGTCGCGAGGCCGAACACCTGTCCGACCTGCAGGTTGTCGCATAAGGCGCGGAACCGCCGCAGCGCCGCCAGCGCCACGATCACGGCATCCGGCGCCAGCAGCCCGGTGGACTGGACCTCGCGCCCGAGGCCGGCGAGGACTTTCTCGTTGAAGATCGGCGACGGGCTACGGGTCAGACCCTCGTAGACCACGAGGCGCACCGAGTTCGAGCCGATGTCGATGACCGCAACCGCCGGACCGTGATCGAGCCGCCCCTGCGCCGTCTCCACGGGCGCCGGCGCCTTAACCGGCGCTTGCCCGGCTGGGGCGCGGGCGCGCTTTGGCCGGCCCGGCGCAGACCGTTTGCCGGCAGCCTTGCTACCTTCGGTCCTGACGGCGGCTGAGGCGGCGCGGCGTTGACTCTTTGAGCGATTTCCCACGACCCGACAAACTCGGATTGGTCATGAAGTATTTCTGCGCGTTGAAAGGCTCCTCGCCTTTCGCGGGCCTTATGCGGGTTGCGGTGCCATCAGGCAAGAGCTTCCAGCTCTGCTGATTGTCGTTGAAATTAACGACCATGATCTGGTCGAGCACCTGCTCATGCACGGTGGGGTTGGTAATCGGGCATAATGCCTCGACCCGGCGGTCGAGATTGCGCGGCATCATGTCCGCGGACGAGATGTAGACCACGGCCTTCGGGTGCGGCAGCCCGTGGCCGGCGCCGAAGCAATAGATGCGGGAGTGTTCGAGAAACCGCCCGACGATCGACTTGACGCGGATGTTGTCCGACAGCCCGGGCACTTCGGGCCGCAGACAGCAGATGCCACGCACAACGATGTCGATCGAAACGCCGGCCTGCGACGCCTGGTAGAGCTTGTCGATGATGCCGGGGTCGACCAGCGAATTCATCTTCAGCCAGATCGCGGCCGGACGCCCGGCCCTCGCATGGGCGATCTCGGCGTCGATATGCTCGACCAGCCGGCGGCGCAGCGACAGCGGCGACACCGCCATCACTTCGAGTTCGGCGGGTTCGGCATAGCCGGTGATGAAATTGAAGATGCGCCCGACGTCCCGCGCGATCACCGGATCGTCGGTGAAATAGGACAGGTCGGTATAGATGCGCGCGGTGATCGGATGATAGTTGCCGGTCGCGACGTGCACATAGGTTGCAAGCTTGCCGGCTTCGCGCCGCACCACCAGCGACAGCTTGGCGTGCGTCTTCAGTTCGATGAAACCGAACACCACCTGCACGCCGGCGCGTTCGAGATCGCGCGCCCAGCGGATGTTGGCTTCCTCGTCGAAGCGCGCCTTGAGTTCGACCAGCGCAGTGACCGACTTGCCGGCTTCGGCGGCCTCGGCCAGCGCCTTGACGATGGGCGATTCCGCGGAGGTCCGGTACAGCGTCTGCTTGATCGCGATCACATCCGGATCGCGCGCCGCCTGCTGCAGGAATTGCACCACCACGTCGAAGGATTCGTAAGGGTGCTGGACCACGAAGTCCTTCTGGCGGATCGCCGCGAAACAGTCGCCGCCGTGGTCGCGGATGCGCTCGGGAAACCGCGGATTGTAGGGCACGAAGAGAAGATCGGGACGGCCGATCGCAACGATTTCCTTGAGATCGTTGAGCGCCAGCATGCCATCGATCAGGAAGGTTTCGTCGTCGCTCACGCCCATCGCGCGCTGCACGAAACGACGCAAGTCTTCCGGCATCGTCCGCTCGAGTTCGAGCCGGATCACCGACCCGCGGCGGCGGCGCTTGAGCACGGTCTCGAACGAGCGCACGAGATCCTCGCTCTCTTCCTCGATTTCGATTTCGGAATCGCGAATAACCCGGAAGGCGCCGACGCCGTTCATGACGTAGCCCGGGAACAACTGCCCGATGAACAGGCAGGCGACCTGCTCGAGCGTGATCACGCGCAATGCCGCGCTGTCGGCGCTGCGCGGCAGATGCACGAAGCGCTCGATCTTGTGCGGGACGCGGATAAGCGCGTTCATCGCCTTGCCGTCGCTGATCCGCGACAACTGCAGCGCCAGCGTGAAGCCGAGATTGGGAATGAACGGGAATGGATGCGCCGGGTCGATCGCCAGCGGCGTCAGGACCGGGAAGATCGCGGACAGGAACTGCTCTTCCAGCCACTCCTGTTCCTGCGCTGTCACGCCCTGCGCATTGACGATCACGATGCCGTTGGCGGCCAGTTCCCCGCACAATTCCCGCCAGCGGGCCTGCTGGTCGCTCCCCAGCACCGAAACCACCTCGGCGATCCGGGCCAGCTGTTCGGACGGGGTCAGCCCATCCGGCGAGCGCTCGGTGACGCGTTCGCGGACCTGCCCCTTCAGCGCCGCCACGCGCACCATGAAGAATTCGTCGAGATTGTTCGCCGAAATCGACAGAAAGCGCAGCTGTTCAAGCAGCGGATGGTCGGTGTTGGCGGCCTCGTCGAGAACCCGCCTGTTGAAATGCAGCCACGACAATTCGCGGTTAATGAAGCGTTCCGGACTGTCCATCAGACTCGCCAGCGACGCGCTCCGATCAAGCCCCATCTGAACGTTTTCTTCTTTTACGGCAAAGGCTTCGGCGCGATCTTGCATGGCACAATTTCCAGAGGAAAGCCGACCATAAGACAAATTCATGACGATGCGGTGACGTACCGCGCGAAATTACCGCCAATGGTTGGAAGGACAAGCCCGGCTGTCCGGCCAAATCCCGAACGTCAGGGCAACGCCCGAACGTCAGGCCAGGCCACGAACGTTAGGCGAGGTCCCGAAGCACCTCGGCGGCCAGCGCGCGATTGACCGGCCGTTTGCGCTGCAAGGCTTCGCGGTCGAGGGTCCGCACCACCGCCTGGATGGCGGCGAACGAGCGCCCGACCCGGCTCAGGAGATAACCGATCAGCCCTTCGTCGACGGCCAGCTGGCGGTCCGCGAACAGTTTCACCGTCACCGCGCGCAACAGGACATCGTCCGGGGGCGCCATTGCAATCGCCGGCATCGCGCGCAGCCGCGACGCCAGATCCGGCAGAGAAATATTCCACAGACCAGGCACCGTCCGGCCGGTCACAAGCAGATAGTCGCCCTGCTCGCGCACGAGATTGAGCAGGTGAAACAGCGCGCGCTCGTCGATCCCCGGACCGCAATCCTCGAGGACGAGCGCGCCGGTGGCGAGCGCCTCGGGCAGCGTCGAAGTCTGCAGCGCCCGCGCGGACAGAACGCGGGCGCCGGACAGGTCGGCCCAGATCGAGGCGAGATGGCTCTTGCCGCAGCCCTCCGGGCCGGTCACGGCGAGCGCCCCGACCGGCCAGTCCGGCCAGCGATCGATCATGGCCAGCGCGGCCTCGTTCGAGGGCCCCGGGAGGAAATCTTCGCGCGTCAGCCGTTCGGCATGTTCGAGCGCAAGCGCGAGCTGGCGCGGCGGCGAAACCATCTCAGACCGGCGTGCTGCCCGTGTAATACGAGCTGGCCAGATACTGACGCAGCAGGAAGCGGACCAGGACGCCGATTGCAGCCGCGGTCGGCACCGCGACCAGCAATCCGACAAACCCGAACAGATAGGCGAAGGCCAGCAGCGCGAACATCAGCCAGACCGGATGCAGCCCGACCTCCTTGCCGACCAGGAACGGCTGCAGGATGTTGCCCTCGACGAATTGCCCGGTCAGGAAGATCGCGGCCGCCAGCGCCGGCATGGTCCAGTCCGGCCAGAATTGCGCCACGGCGATCCCGACCGCCAGCAGGAAGCCGGTGATCGTGCCGACATAGGGCGCGAAACCGAGCACCGCCGCGGCGATACCGACCAGCAGCCCGAAGTTCAGGCCGATCGCAATCAGCGCAACGGAATAGAACGTGCCGAGGATCAGGCACACGATGGCCTGGCCGCGAACGAACCCCGAAATCGCCGCGTTCATCTCGCGCGCCAGTCCGCGCACGGTTTCGCGATACGGCACCGGGACCCATGAATCGACGGCGGCGATCATCCGCTCCCAGTCGAGCAGCAGGTAGAAGGCGACGATCGGAGCAATCACGAGCACCGACAACAGCGACATCAGCGCCTTACCGCCGGACGCCAGCGATCCCAGAATGCCGGCAGCCCAGCCGGCCGCGCTCGCCGCAACGCCACCCAGCTGCTTTTCCGCTTCGGGCAGCTTTTCGCCAATCATCTGACCAAGCCAGCCGTGACTTTGCTCCTGCACGAGCTGGCGAATGCGTTCGACATATTGCGGGATGCGGTGGACAAAGCCCGCGACCTGATCGGCCAGGATCGGCACCAGCATGATCAACGCGAAGGCGATGACGCCGATGGCGACGAGCACGATGAGGATGGAGGCGATCGGCCGGCTCAATCCGAGCTTCTGCAGATTGCGCACGATCGGATCGAGCAGATAGGCCAGCACCATGCCGGCGACGAACGGCAGCAGCACGTCGCCGAGCAGCCACAGCAGCGCGACGAAAATCACCAGCGCGCCGGTCCAGAAGATCAGCTGGCGGCGCAACGACAGGGGCGTGACCGGGGACTGCGGAGGCGTCTTGGCCGGATGATCCGTCATCGTGGTGCTCATGCGCCCGCCCCCTACCTTATTACCTCACGGATCCGTTCGTGCCGAAATGACGGATCCATTCGGCGACATAGAAGCCGATCGAGAGCAAGGTCAATATCGTGACCAACACCATCAGGACGGGCAAAGCCGCGCCCACGACGAAATTCAGACCGAGGGACCCGAGAG
>JAEWHY010000353.1 GCA_023387555.1 Pseudomonadota bacterium | reverse complement strand
CGCCGGCGCCGCTGCCCGCCCAGGCGCTGGTTCCCGCACCCTATGCCGAAAAGGCGACCGTCAATGATACCGCCCGCTTCCTGGCGGGTCTCCCTGCCGAAAACGCGGCGCTCGAACAGGTGACGCGCGATCCGACGTGGCAGAGCCACGCCGCCTCGTTCAACACCTCCTGGCGCCAGCTCGAAAATCAGCGCCTGTCGAAGATCCGCGCCTGGTCCAAGGCCAACATCAAGGACCGTGCCGGCGCGCCGCTCTTCTACATGTTCAGCGGGCCGGACTTCCTCTACGCCGATGCCTTCTATCCGCAGGCTTCGACCTACATCCTGAGCGGGCTCGAGCCGGTCGGCCGCATCCCGGTAATCAACGATTACACCCGTCGCGCGCTCGGCAACCTGCGCAAGTCGATGGCTTCGTCGATCTCGCTCAGCTTCTTCATCACCAAGAACATGCAGCATCAGCTGCGCGAGACCGCGCTGTCCGGCACGCTGCCGATCCTGATGGTCTATATCGCCCGCGCCGGAAAGACGATCGACGACATCACGCTCGTCACGCTCAGCCCCGATGGCGAAGTCACGCCGCTCGATCGCAGCGCGCCACAGCGCGGTGTGCAGGGCGTCAAGATCACCTTCCATGGCGAAGCCGGGTCGCCGAAGCAGACGCTGTATTATTTCTCGACCGATGTGTCGGATTCCGGGGTGAAGAATTCCGGCTTCCTGAAGTTCGTGGGGAGCTTCGGCAAGGGCGACGCGCTGTTCAAGGCGGCGTCCTATCTGCCGCATGGCGGCAACTTCTCGCAGGTGCGCGACTTCATCGTGAACAATGCCGAGTACATCGTGCAGGACGATTCCGGCATCCCGGTCGCCCACCTCAAGCGCGATCAATGGGAACTGCACCCGTTCGGCCGCTATCTCGGGCCGATCGCGCTGTTCCCCGGCCGTCACCAGAGCGGGCTCGCCGAAATCTATCGACGCGGTCCGGCGAAGCCGATCGATTGGGGCATGGGCTATCGCTGGCGCACGAATGAATCCAACGTTCTGCTGGCCGTCCGCAAGGACATCAGCCCGCGACAGCCGTTGCGTCCGGCAATTTCGGAGACGCCGGCGGTGAAGCCGCAGCCCGCGGAAGCTGCGGTGACGCCGGCGCCGGCCGAAGCCGCAGCGCCCAAGGCGGCGGCTGACGTTCCAGCAGCACCGGCCAAGGCGGCTGACGCTCCGGCTGCGCCGCCGAAGGCTGCCGATGCGCCTGCAGCGCCCGTGGCGACTGAGGGTCCGGCATCGCCCAAGGCGGCCGATGCTCCGGCCGTGCCTGCAGCGCCCACCGCGGCGAGTGCAAGCGCAACGCCATCCGAGCCCGCGCCGGCGGCACCGGTGGCCCCGGCAGCGCCGGTGCAGGCCGAAGCCGCGGGCGCGCCCGTCGTGACCGCCCCGCCGGCAACGCCCGCGACGCCTGCGCCGACCGCCGAGATCCAGGCCAAGCCCGCGGCGCCGACGGATGCCGCTCAGCCGGCGACCTCGTCGCAATAGGGCGCGTTCGTTTCCGCGAAATTCTGGATGCGTCTAAAGTCTTGGACGCATCCAGTGCGGCTGTCATGATCGCGCGCCAACAGCGCGCGAGGCCTGCATGACGCACCTTATCCGGCAGATGGGATATGTCGCGATCGCGACGCCGGACCCCGACGGTTCGGCGCGCGATCTGTCCGACATGACCGGCGTGCGTATCACGCACCGCGAGCCCGGCGCGGTCTATGTCTCGTCCAATGCGCGATTTTGCGACGTGGCCTATCTGCGCGACGATCGCCGCGGAGTCCGCGCCGTCGGTCTCGAGGCGATGGATGAGCGCGCGGTCGACGAGGTGTTGCGTCGCGCGAAGTCCGAAGGTCTCGCCATCCTGGCGGACACGCCGTTGATGCCGGGGGTGAAGCGCGCGGTGCGCTTTGCCACACCGTTCGGTCCGATCTTCGAAGTGCATACGCCGATCGAGCGCGAACCGTTTGCTCCGGCGCAGAGCAATCGCATGCGGGTGCGCCGGCTCGAGCATGTCAATCTGCGCGCCAGCGATCCGAGGGGTTTCCATGATCTCGTGACCGGCGTCCTCGGCGTCAAGCTGTCCGACCGCACCACGAACTATGAGCGCGCCTGGTATCGCTGCGCCGACGGCTTTCATCATACGTTCGCCTGCGGGCCCGGCAGCGGCCTGCATCACTATGCGTTCGATGCGCACGGGCTTTACGATCTTGCCGCTGTCGCCGATGCGCTGGTGACGAAAGGCCGAAGCCTGTTGTGGGGCATCGGCCGGCATGGACCGGGCAACAATCTGTTTTCTTATTATCTCGATCCGAACGGTTGCGTGGTCGAAGTGTCATTCGGTCTCGAACGCATCGACAATGATGCGATCTACGAACCCGGCAATTGGGAATTCAATTCATCGAGCAATGTGCTGGACCGCTGGGGCTCGCAGCCGCCGGAAGCCTATGGCAAGGCGCTCACGCCGTTCGTGATTTAACTGTGCTAACGACGGTGAAGCGCAACTCACTCATCGATCGCATCATCTCTACGTCGCTCGTTTGAATGCGTCGCAGCAAGAAAATGTTGCGGCGCATAATTTGTTCGTCAGTAGAAATCTGACGTTACGTCGACGTTATTATGAATAATTCTCTTTTCAAGGTCGCGGCAATGTGACTACCCTGTAGCCCGACGGAGCCGAAGTGGGCAAAGCGAATAATCGCATTCAGTTTGCTTCGCTTATGGCAACGCTGTCGAAGCTGGCACAGACTGGCGCGATCCAATTGATGGGAGAGACGCATATGAAATCTAGGACGGCGCACTTTGCACTTGGGGCCCTTGCGGCCCTGTGCGCAGGTAGCTTCGCGGTACCGGCCCATGCAGCGTGGGAGCCGACCCGGCCCGTGGAATTCATCATTCCGGCCGGCACCGGCGGCGGTGCAGATCAGATGGCGCGCGCGATCCAGGGGATCGTGACCAAGCACAATCTGATGAAGCAGCCGATGGTCGTCATCAACAAGGCTGGCGGTGCCGGTGGCGAAGGCTTCCTCGACGTGAAGTCGTCTGCCGGTAATCCGCACAAGATCATCATCACGCTGTCGAACCTGTTCACCACGCCGCTCGCGACCGGCATTCCGTTCAGCTGGAAGGACCTGACTCCGGTCGCCATGCTGGCGCTCGACGAGTTCGTGCTCTGGGTGAATGCCGACAAGCCGTACAAGAACGTCAAGGACTATGTCGACGCCCTAAAGAAGGCGCCGGCCGGCTCGATGAAGATGGGCGGCACCGGCTCCAAGCAGGAAGACCAGATCATCACCGTCGCGGTCGAGAAGGCCACCGGCGCGAAGATGACCTACATTCCGTTCAAGGGCGGCGGCGAGGTGGCGGTCCAACTCGTCGGCAATCACGTCGATTCGACGGTGAACAATCCGATCGAGGCGGTCGCGCAATGGCGCGGCGGCAAGCTGCGTCCGCTTTGCGTGTTTGATGCCAAGCCGCTCGACTACAAGGACAAGGTCACCGCCGACATGGCGTGGAGCGACATCCCGACCTGCAAGTCGCAGGGCCTGGACATGGAATACCTGATGCTGCGCGGCATCTTCATGTCGCCGAAGGCCACCAAGGACCAGGTCGCCTATTACGTCGAGCTGTTCAAGAAGGTTCGCGAAACGCCCGAGTGGAAGGATCTGATGAAGAACGGTGCCTTCAACACGACCTTCATGGCCGGCGATGACTACGCCAAATGGGTCGCGAAGGAAGAAGAGCGACACCGGGCTCTGATGAAAGACGCGGGCTTCCTCGCCAACTGAAAACGGGATTTGGGCCGGCGGCCGTTTTGGCCGCCGGTTTTTTTTGACCGGATCGAGGTTATTATGAATACACAAGACACGAGCAATTCCGGTCCGTCGCACAAGGCGGTTGAGGTCGGGGTTGCGCTGCTGGTCATCGCCTTCGGGGCCATCACGATTTTCGGCAGCCTGAGCGCCGGGATAGGCTGGGGCGCGGAGGGGCCGCGCGCCGGCTTCTTCCCATTCTACATCGGCATCTCGATCGTGATTTCCGGCGCCGTGAACCTCTGGAGCGCCCTGCGCCCCGATGCGCCGGGCGGCCTGTTCGCGGAATGGGGCCAACTCTGGCAGGTGCTGCTGGTCGTGATCCCGGCCACGATCTACGCGGTCGCGGTGGGATTTATCGGCATCTACGTGTCGTCCGCCATCTTCATCGCGTGGTTCATGCGCTGGCTCGGCAAGTATCCCTGGCACACGGTCGCCGCCGTCGCGATCGGAATGCCGCTCATTGTCTATTTCGTCTTCGAGAAATGGTTCCTGGTCGCGCTGCCCAAAGGGCCGCTTGAGCAGTGGCTCAATCTGTGACCGTGCGCGCGACGTCCTAGGGTTGGTTCGAGGCAACGACGATGGAAGAATTTACAAATCTGTTCCATGGCTTCGCAGTGACGCTGCAGCCGTTCAACATCCTGGTGATGGTGATCGGCATCGTCCTCGGCATCCTCATCGGGGTGCTGCCGGGGCTGGGCGGCGCCAATGGCGTGGCCATCCTGCTTCCGCTGACCTTCAGCATGTCGCCGACCTCGGCGATCATCATGCTGACCTGTATCTACTGGGGAGCGCTGTTCGGCGGAGCCATCACCTCGATCCTTTTCAACATACCGGGTGAGCCATGGTCGGTCGCGACCACATTCGACGGCCACCCGATGGCGCAGCAGGGCAAGGCCGGCGAGGCGCTGACCGGAGCCTTCACTTCGTCCTTCATCGGCGCGCTGTTCGCGGTGATCATGATCACCCTGGTAGCGCCGCTGGTGGCGAGTTTCGCCCTCAGATTTGGACCGGCGGAGAAATTCGCGGTCTATTTCCTCGCCTTCTGCAGTTTCGTCGGCCTCTCCAAGGAGCCGCCATTCAAGACCATCGCCTCGATGATGATCGGCTTCGCGCTCGCCTCGGTCGGCCTTGACGCGATCACCGGCCAGTTGCGCCTGACCTTCGGGTTCACCGAACTCTTGAACGGCTTCGACTTCCTGATCGCGGTGATCGGCCTGTTCGGCATCGGCGAAATCCTGCTGACCATGGAAGAGGGTCTGAACTTTCGCGGCGGCAGGGCGAAGATCGACATGAAGGTCGTGCTCCGGACCTGGAAGGAACTGCCGCGATACTGGATAACGTCGCTGCGGTCCTGCATCATCGGCTGCTGGATGGGCATCACGCCCGCTGGCGCGACGCCGGCGTCCTTCATGAGCTACGGCATCGCCAAGCGCATGTCGAAGAACGGGCGCAATTTCGGCAAGGGCGAGATGGAAGGCGTGGTGGCGCCGGAAACCGCGGCGCACGCCGCCGGTACCTCAGCGCTGCTGCCGATGCTCTCGCTCGGCGTGCCGGGTTCGCCGACCGCAGCCGTGCTGCTCGGCGGCCTCCTGATCTGGGGCCTGCAGCCCGGACCGATGCTGTTTGTCGAGCAGAAAGAGTTCGTCTGGGGCCTGATCGCCTCGATGTATCTCGGCAACCTCGTCGGCCTCATCATCGTGCTGACATGCGTGCCGGTGCTGGCCGCGATCCTGCGGATCCCGTTCAGCATCATCGCGCCGGTCATTCTCGTGCTCTGCGCGATCGGCGCCTATACCGTGAACAACAACGTCTTCGACGTGATCATGATGATGGTGTTCGGCGTCCTCGGCTACGTCATGAAGAAGTGCAACTATCCGCTGGCGCCGCTGGTGCTGGCCCTGGTGCTCGGCAAGATGGCGGAGGAGTCGTTCCGCCAGTCGCTGCTGGCCTCGCAGGGCAATCTCGGGGTGTTCTTCTCCAACGGCCTCGTCTCGAGCATCATGATCCTGGGCCTGATCGCGCTGTTCTGGTCGGTGATCCAGGAGGGCTACTCCCGGTTGCGGGCCCGGCCGGCCTGACGTCCGGATGCCTTGGGGAATCCCTGGGCAAAGCATTTTGAAGCCATTGAGCCGGGCTCTGGAATATTGTATTCCAGAGCCCGCAAGACGGTGAAGGAATGAATTCGGAGACGACCAAGGTTTCGGGTTCTGGCGCCGCCCCCCGCGCCGAGGGGGAGGCGCATCGGCTTGCCATCGAGCCGATCGACACCTCCTTCAGCTTCAAGAACAAGGCCTATGCGGCGCTGAAGAATGTCATCGTGTCGATGGACATCTATCGCAGTCGCACCGACATTCGGCTCGACGAGCGCCAGCTCGCGCAGGATTTCGGCATCAGCCGGACCCCCGTGCGCGAGGCCATGGCGCAACTAGAGCGCGAGGGTTTCGTGCGCTCGGTGCCGCGCCGTGGCGTCTATGTCGTGCGCAAGACCAAGAAGGAGGTGATCGAGCTGATCACCGCCTGGGCGGCGCTCGAAAGCATGGCGGCCCGCCTGATCACGCAGAAGACCGACGCCGATGTCGGCACGCTGCGCGACATGTTCGCGACCTTCGTGGACGGCGAAGTCCGCGCGCATCTCGACGAATATTCCGAGGTGAACATCGAGTTCCATCAGTCGATCATCCGCATGAGCGGCAATTCGGTGCTGATTGATCTCGCCGAAAATCTGTTCACCCACATGCGCATGATCCGGCGCAAGACCATCGTCGAGCGCGATCGCGTCGATCGCTCGATCCGCGATCACATGAACATCATCGAGGCGCTGGAAGCGCATGACACGGCCCGCGCCGAAACGCTGGTGCGTGACCATGCGCTGGGCCTCGCCGATCACGTCGATAAATACGCCGATTATCTGGATTAAGAGTTCGAGGAGAGTTTAGAAATGGCCGACTCTGCGGTCGCAAAGACGCCGGACACCGAGCAGGAGCTGACGGACGGCTTCAATCTCATCATTGACGCCATGAAGCTGAACGGGCTCGACACCATCTACGGCGTGCCGGGCATTCCGATCACTGATTTCGGCCGCATGGCGCAGGCCGCGGGCATCCGCGTGCTGTCGTTCCGCCATGAGCAGAATGCGGGCTATGCCGCGTCGATCGCGGGCTTCCTGACCAAGAAGCCGGGCGTGTGCCTCACGGTGTCGGCGCCGGGCTTCCTCAACGGCCTGACCGCGCTCGCGCATGCGACCACCAACTGCTTCCCGATGATCCTGATCTCGGGTTCGTCCGAGCGCGAGATCGTCGACCTGCAGCAGGGCGACTATGAGGAGATGGACCAGCTCGCCATCGCCAAGCCGCTCTGCAAGGCCGCCTATCGCATCCTGCACGCCGAGGATATCGGCATCGGCCTCGCCCGCGCGATCCGCTCGGCGGTGTCGGGCCGGCCCGGCGGCGTCTATCTCGACCTGCCGGCCAAGCTGTTCGGGCAGGTGATCGACGCCGAGAAGGGCCGCAAGTCGCTGGTCAAGGTGATCGATGCCGCGCCGGCGCAGATCCCCGGACCCGACGCGGTGAAGCGTGCGCTCGATGTCCTCAAGTCGGCCAAGAAGCCGCTGATCATCCTCGGCAAGGGCGCGGCTTACGCGCAGGCCGATGACGCGATCCGCCAGTTCGTCGAAAAGAGCGGCGCGCCGTTCCTGCCGATGAGCATGGGTAAGGGCCTGTTGCCCGACACCCATCCGCAGTGCGCGGGCGCTGCGCGCTCGACCGTCCTGAAGGACAGCGACGTCGTAATGCTGATCGGCGCGCGGCTCAACTGGCTGCTCTCGCACGGCAAGGGCAAGGCCTGGGGCGATGCGCCGAAGAAGTTCATCCAGGTCGACATCGAGCCGAAGGAGATGGACTCCAACGTCGAGATCGCGGCCCCGGTGGTCGGCGATATCGGCTCCTGCGTCTCGGCGATGCTCGACGGCATGGGCGCCAGCTGGCCCACGCCGCCGGCAGACTGGACGGCAGCGGTGACCAAGAAACGCGACGAGAACATCGCGAAGATGGCGCCGAAGCTGATGAACAACAACTCGCCGATGGATTACCACGGCGCGCTGGGCGTCCTTCGCACCATCATCAAGGAGCGGCCGGACGCGATCCTGGTCAACGAAGGCGCCAATACGCTCGACCTCGCGCGTGGCATCATCGACATGTATCAGCCGCGCAAGCGCATCGACGTCGGCACCTGGGGTGTCATGGGCATCGGCATGGGTTATGCGATCGCCGCCGCGATCGAAACCGGCAAGCCGGTGCTGGCGATCGAGGGCGATTCCGCCTTCGGCTTCTCCGGCATGGAGATCGAGACGATCTGCCGTTACAAGCTGCCGGTCTGCGTCGTCATCTTCAACAACGACGGCATCTATCGCGGCACCGACGTCAACAAGGTCAGCGACGATCCGGCCCCGACGGTGTTCGTGAAGGGCGGCCGCTACGACCTGATGGCGGAAGCCTTCGGCGGCGTCGGCGTCAACGTGACGTCCCCGGACGAACTCAGGCGCGCCGTCAACGAGGCGATGGATAGCGGCAAGCCGACGCTCATCAATGCGGTGATCGATCCGGCGGCCGGCAGCGAGTCAGGCCGTATCGGCAACCTCAATCCGCAGAGCGCGCTGAAGAAGAAATAGGACCAACATCACCGCTCGTCCCCGCGGGGGCGGGGTCCAGAGTCGCCGAGCAAGGACGTTCTGGATGCCCGCTTCTGCGGGCATGAGCGGGAGACGGAGAGAAAGATGGCAAAGAAAGCGAAGTCAAAAGCCCGTAAACCGGCCAAACCCGCCAAGGCCGCGAAACCGGCCAAGTCGCGGGCGAAGGCGGCAGCTGCGAAGAAGCCGGCCGCCAAGCGTTCGCCGGCGAAAGTGGTGAAGCTGCCGGCGAAGAAGGCCGCGAAGAACGGCAAGGCCGCGAAGTCGGCGCTGCCGGCGCCCTCGAAGAAGCCGTTCGGCCAGGCCGGCAAGGCGCTCGACGGCGTCCGCATTCTCGACTTCACGCACGTTCAGTCCGGTCCGACCTGCACGCAGCTGCTTGCCTGGTTCGGCGCGGACGTGATCAAGGTCGAGCGTCCCGGCGTCGGCGACATCACGCGCGGCCAGCTGGTCGACGTGAAGGGGGCGGACTCGCTGTACTTCACGATGCTCAACCACAACAAGCGCTCGATCACGATCGACTCCAAGCACCCGCAGGGCAAGCGCGTGCTCAACGAGCTGATCAAGAAGTGCGACGTGCTGGTCGAGAATTTCGCGCCCGGCGCGCTCGATCGCATGGGCCTGACCTGGGAGCACATCCACAAGCTGAACCCGCGCATGATCGTCGCTTCGGTGAAGGGTTTCGGCCCCGGCCCGTACGAGGACTGCAAGGTCTACGAGAACGTCGCGCAATGCACCGGCGGCGCGGCCTCGACCACCGGCTTCCGCGACGGCATCCCGCTCGTGACCGGCGCGCAGATCGGCGATTCCGGCACCGGCCTGCATCTGGCGCTCGGCATTGTCGCCGCGCTCTATCAGCGTAACCGCACCGGCCGCGGCCAGCGTGTGCTCACCGCCATGCAGGACGGCGTGCTCAACCTCTGCCGAGTCAAGCTGCGCGATCAGCAGCGCCTCGCGCATGGCCCGCTGACCGAGTACAGCCAGTATGGCGAGGGCATTCCGTTCGGCGACGCCACCCCGCGCGCGGGCAACGATTCCGGCGGTGGCCAGCCTGGCCGCATTCTCAAGTGCCAGGGCTGGGAGACCGATCCGAACGCCTACATCTACTTCATCACCCAGGCGCCGGTCTGGGGTGCGATCTGCGATGTGATCGGCGAGCCGACCTGGAAGACCGATCCGGAGTTTGCTTCGCCCAAGGCGCGGCTGCCGAAGCTCAACCAGATCTTCGAGCGCATCGAGCAGTGGACCATGACCAAGACCAAGTTCGAGGCCATGGAGATCCTCAACAAGTACGACATCCCCTGCGGTCCGATCCTGTCGATGAAGGAAATCGCGGAGGATGAGTCGCTGCGCAAGACCGGCACCGTGGTCGAAGTCGATCACCCGGTGCGCGGCAAGTATCTGACCGTCGGCAATCCGATCAAGCTGTCGGACTCGGTCTCGGAGGTGAAGCGCTCGCCGCTGCTCGGCGAACACACCGACGAAATCCTGTCCAAGGTGCTTGGTCTCGACAAGAAGACCGTCGCCGAGATCAAGAACTCGGGCGCGTTGTCCGCGCCGGAGAAGGAAGGAAAGGCGGCAGCGTAATTCTGCTGTCGTCGTCCGCGAACGCGGGCATCCGGCAACGCTGGCGTCAGTGGTTGCCGGGTGCCCTGCCTTCGCGGGGCATAACGAGATTGATGTGAGATAAGGAAGCGGGAGAACGCATGCGTATCGTCGTCCACGGCCAGCAGGCCTTCGGCAAGGCCGTGCT
>JAEWHY010000333.1 GCA_023387555.1 Pseudomonadota bacterium | reverse complement strand
GCACTATCCGCTGCGCGGCGGGGCGCTGCTGAACTTCGTCGGCACCACGCATCGCGACGACTGGCAGGTGGAAAGCTGGACCGAGCGCGGCACCACCGAGGAAGCGCTGAACGACTTCCGCGGCTGGAACGACGACATCGCGACCATGATCCGCCACATCGAGACCCCGTACAAATGGGCGTTGCTCGGCCGCGAGCCTCTGGAACGCTGGACCGTCGGGCGCGTCACGCTGCTTGGCGACGCCGCGCATCCGACCCTGCCGATGATGGCGCAGGGGGCGAATATGGCGATCGAGGATGCCGTGGTGCTGGCGCGTTGCCTCGATGCGCAGGGTGACGTGCCGGCGGCCTTGCGGACCTACGAGAACGCGCGGCGCGAACGCACGGCGCGTCTCGTGCGCGCCGCCAATGACAATGCCAGCCGCTTCCACAATCCCGCGCTCGGCAATGCCGACGGCGCCGCACATTACGTCGATACCGAGTGGCAGGAAGCCAAGGTCAAGCAGCGCTACGACTGGGTATTCGAATACGATCCGGTGCGCGTCGCAATCTAGAGGCAGCATTCGTTGAACCTCATACCAGAGCCCCGACCCTTGGCATGACCGGATCAAAACCGCTGTCCGCAATCGCCGGCACCCTGCCGCAACCGGTGCGGCGGGATTTCTCCGGCGTCGGATATGACGAGACGATGCGGCGAGCGCGCGAGATCGTACCGATCCTGCGTCAGCGGGCACAGGCGTCCGAGAACGCACGCCAGCTGACGCGCGGGAACGAGCAGCTGCTGCACGAAGCCGGACTCTTCCGGTTTCATCAGCCGAAGGCCTTCGGCGGGATGGAGCTCGATTTCGTCGCAGTCGTCGACATCCCGGCCGAACTCGCACGCGGTTGCCCTTCGACCGCCTGGAGCGTCGGCAACATGGCGTGTCATCACTGGATGCTCGGCTATTACGAGCCGGAGACCCAGCACGAAGTGTGGAGCGCCAATCCGGATGCGCTGATCGCCTCCTCGATTGCGCTCGCTGCAGGGCGGGCGCGCAAGGTGGACGGTGGATTCATCGTCAGCGGCCGCTGGCCGTTCTCGTCGGCGGTCGACAATTGCGACTGGAACATGCTGGCGGTCTCGGTGTTCGGCGACGACGGCAAGACCGCGATCGACTGGCGGCTGTGCCTCGTCCCGAAGTCGGACTACGAGATCATCGACACCTGGCATGCGATGGGGATGTCGGGAACGGGCAGCAAGGACGTCGCGGTGAGCGAATTGTTCGTGCCGGAGCGGCGGGCACTGGCGCTGCAGCTCTGCCGCGGCGGCTATGCGCATCGGGGGGGCGCGATCAACCGTGGCCCGCTCTACGGAATTCCGATTGTCGCAGCATCGAGTCACCCGCTGGCGCCGGCGGCGCTCGGAGCCGCGGAAGGCGCCTATGAGACTTTCCTCGCCGCAATGGAAAAGCGCTCCGGGACCTATACCGGTGCGAGGGTCGCCGATTTCCAGGCGGTGCAGATCAAGCTGGCGCGGGCGCGCTGCCTGATCGATTCCGCGCGCGCCTTTCTGCGGGAGTCGTCGATCGCTTTCCACGCGGTGGCGGCCCGCGGCGATGCGCCGGATCTCGAGACCAAGCTGCGGTTTCGCGCGCAGTCGGCCTTTGCGGTCGGCCAGGCCCGCGAGGCCGTGGAAACGCTGTGGTCCTGCTATGGCGCGCAGGGCATCTACACCCATGATCCGCTGCAGCGTTATCTGCGCGACGTGCTCGCCATCAGCCAACACTTCTCGTTCAACTTCGACATCGCAGGGTCAGCCTACGGCACGCATGCGCTCGGCGGCCGCTATGCAAACCCGACGATGTGAGCGAACCACATGGTAGCCGATATTCTCTCCTCCTCTCGCAGGCCGAAGCCTGGCGTATCAGATCGATAGAAACCAGGTGATCGCGACCACGTTCACGAGGTCGACGAAAAACGCCGACACCAGCGGCAGGATGATGAAGGCATTGGGCGACGGACCGTAATGCTTGGTGGTCGCCGTCATGTTGGCGATTGCGGTCGGCGTTGCGCCAAGGGAGAGTCCGGTGAAGCCGCCGCTCAGCACAGCAGCCTGATAGTCCTTGCCGAGCGCCGGAAACACCACCAGAAGAATGTAGGCGGCTGCGACAACGGTCTGCATCGCAACCACGATCAGGAGCGGACCTGCGACCTGCGCCAACGTCCAGAGCTGCATGCTCATCAGCGACATCGCGAGGAAGATCGATAGCGAATAGGCGGACAACAGGTCGAGCGAGGCGGTTCCCGCCGGCCAGGGCAAACGCGGGAACAGCAGCGGCACCGTGTTGGACAGCACGATTCCCATGATCATGCATGGCACGAACAGCGGCAGCTTGATCGCGGTCGCGCTGGTGATCCAGTCATGCGCCAGATAGCCGAGGAGCACGGCGATATTGACGACCAGCATCGCGCGCATCACGCCCATCTTGTCGATCGGCGCGGTATCGGCCTGCACCGCAATCTCTCCGGGCGCCGCATCGGCGGGTCCGGGCCACGCACCGCGCTTCTCGATCAGGTATTTGGAGATCGGGCCGCCGAGCACGCTGGCGACGATCAGTCCGAGCGTCGCGACCGCGATACCGGTTTCCATCGCCGCCGGAAAACCGTGCTGCGCCGCGATGATCGGTGCCCATGCAATCGTGGTCCCGTGGCCGCCGACCAGCGAGACCGATCCCATCATCACGCCGGCCGCCGACGGCAGATCGAACACGAAGGCGCCGGCCCGGCCGACGCCATTCTGCAGGAACACATACAGGATCGTGACGAGGCACAGGATCACCAGCACCCGCCCGCCCGCAGCCAGCGCTGAAAGCCGCGCGTTGACGCCGACCGTGGCGAAGAAGATCACCAGCAGCTTGTCCCGCGTTTCCAGATCGAAACCGATCTCGACGCCGGATACCAGATAGATCAGCCAGATCGCGACAGCGGCAAGGAAACCGCCGGTCACCGGTTCGGGAATGTTGAAATTGCGCAGCAGAGCGACGCGCTTGGTGATCTCGACGCCGAGGAGGTAAACGATGATCCCGGTCGTGAGTGCCAGAAAATCCGGGGCGATCAAACGCGTTGCGCTTTCGGTCATTGTGCCTTTGTCCGTTAAAGCGCAACGACCTGAACCGACACGCTCATGTGGCTGAACGCGCCAGCCGGTCCGTCCCAGGAGCCCGAGACCGGCGACGCTTTCTCCTGCTCGCGCGCCACCGCGACCGCGATGTGCTCGCTTCCCGCCATCTTATTGTTGGTCGGGTCGAAACCATGCCAGCCGGCGCCCGGAATGTAGATTTCGGTCCAGGCATGGGTGGCGCCGTGTTGGCCCTCCGCCATCTGGATATAGCCGCTGACGAAGCGCGCGGCGAAGCCCCAGTGCCGCGCGGCTTCCATCATCAGCACCGCAAAATCGCGGCACGATCCGGAGCCGCGCGCCAGCGTGTCGCAGGGTGTCTGCACACCGGCCTCGTCGCGGTGGTTGTAGGTGAGCGACTTGAAAATATAGGAATTGAGATTGTTGAGGAGACTGAAGGTCTCGACGGTCTGGCCCGGACGGTACAGCGCCTGAAGCCATTCATGCAGCCTGCTGCCGTCGTACGGGTAGCTCGGGAGCCGGTAGGGCACCAGTTCGATTTGCTCGTTCGGCGCGTATTGAAACGGAAACAGACGCGCCTGCGGATCGATCAGGCATTCGATCAGATTGTCGCGCAGATAATCGATATCGGCCTCGCCATGAATGATCAGCGACTGCGAGGGCGCGGCGAATGTCAGAATGCCGATGGAATTGCTGTCGATATCGCGCAGCCAGCGGACCGTCGCCTTCGGCTCGACGTCGAGGCGACCGGCCACAATGCGAATGTCATGCCCCTCGCGCGGCCGCATCATGACCCGATGCGTGCCGAACGTAACCGGCGCATGATAATGATATTCGGTCCTGTGGATGATCCGGAGACGCTTCACCCTGCCCGCCCCATTGAAAGCGGGCCGACCAGACCATTCGCGCCGGGTTCGGTCAATAACGACGGTACCGCCACGGACGTGACACGGCGACATCCGGTGCAAAAGACGTGACAGCGATCC